>NZ_JACXWY010000039.1:0-24218 GCF_014764685.1 Allobosea spartocytisi | reverse complement strand
GGCGTAGCGCGAGGCCGGGTTGCGGAACTTGGCATAGCCCGCCTTGGAGGCGATCGGGAACGAGACCTTGGTGATGATCTCGCCCTCCTCCAGAGCCGTCTCGTAGAGTCCGGTGAAGAAGTCTTCGGCCGTCAGCTTGCGCTTGTTGGTGACGACGGTGGCGCCCAATGCCAGCAGCGCTGCGGGATAGTCGGCCGCCGGATCGTTATTGGCGACCGAGCCGCCGATCGTGCCGCGATGGCGCACATGCGGGTCGCCGATATGCCCGGCGAGATAGGCCAGAGCCGGGATCGCGCTCTGCACCTCGGGCGAGTCCGCGACCTCCGCATGCGTCGTCATCGCGCCGATGACGATGTTGCGGCCCTTGACGGTGATGCCCTTGAGATCGGCGCAGGCGCCGAGATCGACCAGCGCCGACGGTGAGGCCAGCCGCTGCTTCATCGTCGGCAGCAGGGTATGGCCGCCGGCGAGGAGCTTGGCGTCCTCCTTCTTGGCGAGCAGCGTCGCCGCCTGCCGGGCGCTGGTGGGCTTGTGATAGGTGAAAGCGTACATCGGCTTGTCCTTTCAGCTCACTCGGCCGCCATGCGGCTGATCGACTTCTGCGCCGCGCGCCACACCGCCTGCGGCGTGGCGGGCATCGCGATGTCCTCATGTCCGAGCGCGTCGGTGATGGCGTTGATGACGGCGGGCGGAGAGGCGATGGCCCCGGCCTCACCGCAGCCCTTGATGCCGAGCGGGTTCGACGGGCATGGCGTCACCGTCATCCCGACATCGAAGGAGGGCAGATCGTCGGCGCGCGGCATGGTGTAGTCCATGAAGCTCGCGGTCACGAGCTGGCCGTCGGCATTGTAGCGCGCGCCTTCGAGCAGCGCCTGGCCCACACCCTGGGCGATGCCGCCATGGACCTGCCCCTCGACGATCATCGGGTTGATGATGTTGCCGAAATCGTCGACCGCCGCCCAGCGCTCGATCGTCGTCACGCCGGTCTGCGGATCGATCTCGACCTCGCAGATATGGACGCCAGCCGGGAAGGTGAAGTTGGTAGGGTCGTAGAACGCCCCCTCCTTCAGGCCCGGCTCCAGCTCCTGCCCGTTGAACTTGTGCGCGACATAGGCCTGCAGCGCGCAGGAGCCGAAATCGAGCTTGCGGTCGGTGCCCTTCACCGCGAAATGCCCGTCCGCGAAATCGATATCGGCCTCGTCGGCCTCCAGCACATGGGCGGCGACCTTCTTGCC
Organism: Allobosea spartocytisi; assembly: GCF_014764685.1. Classification (NCBI taxonomy): domain Bacteria; kingdom Pseudomonadati; phylum Pseudomonadota; class Alphaproteobacteria; order Hyphomicrobiales; family Alloboseaceae; genus Allobosea; species Allobosea spartocytisi. Next base: position 22,983 of record NZ_JACXWY010000039.1, on the reverse strand, counting down.
CTTGGCGATCACCTTGTCGATGGCCTTGAAGATCGCGGACATGCCGACCGCGCCCGAGCGCGAGCCGTAGGTGCCCATGCCCATCTGCACCTTGTCGGTGTCGCCATGGATGATCGAGACATTGTCGATGGGGATGCCGAGCCGGTCGCTGACGAGCTGGGCGAAGGTCGTCTCATGGCCCTGGCCGTGGCTGTGCGATCCCGTGAGCACCTCGACCGTGCCGACCGGATTGACCCGGACCTCGGCCGATTCCCACAAGCCGACGCCGGCGCCGAGCGAGCCGACCGCGGCCGAAGGCGCAATGCCGCAAGCCTCGATATAGGAGGAGAAGCCGATGCCGCGCAGCTTGCCGTTGCGTGCGGAGTCGCGCTTGCGCTTGCCGAGCCCCTTATAGTCGATCATCTCCAGCGCCTTCTTCAGCGAGGCGCCGTAATTGCCGGCATCGTACATCATGATGACCGGCGTCTGGTGCGGGAACTTCTTGATGTAGTTCTGCATCCGGAACTTGGCCGGATCCTTGCCCAGCTGGCGCGCCGTGATCTCGATCAGGCGCTCGACCACGAAGGTCGCCTCCGGCCGCCCGGCGCCGCGATAGGCATCGACCGGCGCGGTGTTGGTATAGACCGCGTCGACCTCGCAATAGATCGCCGGGATGTCGTACTGCCCCGACAGAAGCGGCGCATAGAGATAGGTCGGCACCGAGGAGGAGAAGGTCGAGAGATAGGCGCCCAAATTGGCGGTGGTGTGCACCTTCATGCCGAGGATCTTGCCCTCGGCATCGGTCGCCAGCTCGGCATGGGTGACGTGGTCGCGGCCATGAGCGTCGGAGAGGAAGGCCTCCGTGCGGTCGGCGGTCCACTTCACCGGCCGCCCGACCTTCTTCGCCGCCCAGACGCAGACCGTCTCCTCGGCATAGATGAAGATCTTCGAGCCGAAGCCACCACCGACATCCGGCGCGATCACGCGCAGTTTGTTCTCCGGCGCGATGCCGATGAAGGCCGAGAGCACGAGCCGCGCCACATGCGGATTCTGGCTGGTGGTGTAGAGGGTGAAGATGCCCTCCCCGTCATCATAGTCGCCGACCGCCGCGCGCGGCTCCATCGCGTTCGGCACGAGGCGATTGTTGACGAGGTCGATCTTGGTGACGTGCTTGGCCGCCTTGAAGGCCTTCTCGGTCGCGTCCTTGTCGCCGAGATGCCAGTTGAACACGCTGTTATCGGGCGCCTCGTCATGGACCACGGTCTTGGCCCCGACGGCCTTGGCCGTATCGACCACGGCGGGCAGCTCCTGGTAGTCGACCGCGATCGCCTCGGCGGCATCCTTCGCCTGCGCCAGAGTCTCGGCCACCACCACGGCGACATGGTCGCCGACATAGCGGACCTTGCCCTGGGCCAGCGCCGGATGCGGCCCGGCGCGCATCGGCGAGCCGTCCTTGTTGTGGATCATCCAGCCGCAGATCAGGCCGCCGATCTTGTCCTTGGCGAGATCGGCGCCGGTGAAGATGCCGATGACGCCGGGCATGCCGGCCGCGGCCTTGGTGTCGATCGACTTGATCTTCGCATGGGCGTGCGGCGAGCGCAGGAAATAGGCATGGGCCTGGCCCGGCCGGTTGATGTCGTCGGTATAGCGGCCCTGGCCGGTGATGAAGCGGTGGTCTTCCTTGCGGCGGACTGCGGCGCCGATTCCGGTGGCGGACATGGTGTTCCCTCCTCGCACGGCGCCTCTCGCGGGCGCCTCACTGCCTGGAACGCATGAAGGACGAAAAGCCCGCGCCTCGGCGCGAGCCGAGACTCACTCGGCGGCCTGACGCACCGGCGCCGCGCCCTTGCCCATCGCCTCCGCCCCGGCGGCGATCGCCTTGACGATGTTATGGTAGCCGGTGCAGCGGCAGATATTGCCGTCGAGATCCTCGCGGATCGTCTTCTCATCGAGGGTGTGGCCGCGACGGTTCACCATGTCGACGGCGGCCATGATCATGCCCGGCGTGCAGAAGCCGCATTGCAGGCCGTGATGCTCGCGGAAGGCCTCCTGCATCGGATGCAGCGTGCCGTCATGGGCAAGGCCCTCGATCGTGGTCACGCTGGCGCCGTCGACCGCCACGGCGAGCGTGGTGCAGGATTTCACCGCCTTGCCGTCGAGATGCACGACGCAGGCGCCGCACTGGCTGGTGTCGCAGCCGACATGGGTGCCGGTCAGGCGCAGGTTTTCCCGGAGCAATTGCACCAGAAGGGTGCGCGGATCGACATTGGCGGAGACGGCCTTGCCGTTCACCGTCAGAGAAACAGTGGTCATGAGCATATCTCCTGTGACCCTCCCCCGGCGCACCTGTGAGCGATCACCTCGGTGAAGCCGGCTCCCCTCCCGGAGCGGCTTGCCTCATCAGGCAGCTTTTCCTTGGAATGGATCAAAACGGAGTGTGGACCCGCGTTTTTGCTGGGTCAAGCCGGAGGCGCTCAATCGAAAGAGGGAGTTTAAGGCTGTTTTCTGCCAAAATCAGCCGATTGGGGGCGCATGAGGCGCCGGTAGCCCCGCCATGCGCCATTGGCAAAATCTTAAGGCGTCTCGCGCAGGGTTGGTTCGTCGTGCCGGATGACCGGCCCCCTGAGCGAGCCGCACCGTGCCGTTGATGATGGACCAAATTCAGCGACGGCTGAACGCGATCGGCTTCAACGACCCCCAACGCCGCCGGCTGCAGCTTTACCGGCCCATCGTCGACCGCATGATCGACGGTCTCGTGGCGGCCGATTTCGAGCGCGCCTTCGCCATCCACGCCACGCTTCGCGACCGCGTCGCCGCCGTTTCCGAGGCCCTCCACGCCGCCGAAGCGGAGCATTTCCGCCTGCTGTTCGCGGGCACGTTCGACGAAGCTTATATCGCCTCGATGAATCGGCTCTGCGAACTCGAGCGGCAGGCTGACGTCCGGACCCGGGCGCGCGCTTCCATCGCTTTCTCGCTGCTCCGGGAGCTCTGCCTGGAAAGCCGGCGCCGCTTTCTGCTCTCGCCACGGCAATTCGCCGAGGATCTCTTCGTCATCGAGCGTGTCCTGACCTACGACGTCAACACGGCGATGACGATCAATCAGGAGAGCGAAGCCGAGGAAGCCCGCCGCCGGAGCATCGCGCTCGACGAGACGGCGGCAACGCTCAAGAGCCGCATCGGCCGCCTCGACGACACGATCAGCGGCGCGGTCGAGCAGTTCGTCTCGACCGCCTCCGAGACCGGGCGCGCCACCGCCTTCATCAAGGATACGGTCGGCAAGGTGGCCCGGGCCTCGGTCTCCGTCCGGGAGAAGTCGTTCCAGACTGCCGCCGCGACGGAGGAAATGTCGGCCAACCTCGCCGATATCGGCCAGCGCGCCCTGAAGAACCTGACGATCACCAACCAGGCCGTGCTCGACACCGCGCAGATGAATGACGCCGTCGAGCGCCTGCGCGAGGTGACGGGCAGCATCGGCAAGGTCGTCGGCATGATCGCCGACATCGCCGCCCAGACGAATCTGCTGGCGCTCAACGCCACCATCGAGGCCGCACGTGCCGGCGAGGCGGGGCGCGGCTTCTCCGTGGTCGCCTCCGAGGTCAAGTCGCTGGCGACGCAGACCGCCAGCGCCACGCAGGACATCGCCGGTCAGATCGCGGAACTGGCGGCGAGCGCCGAGGCCTGCAGCACGCACGCCGCCGCCATCGCGGCGACGGTCGATGCCATCCGCCACGATTCGGAGGCGATCTCCGAGGCCGTTTCCCTGCAGAGCACGGTGACCGCCAGCATCGCGCGCGATGCTTCGATGGTCGCACAGAGCTCGGACGAGGCGATCGCCAGCGCCACCGCCGTCAATGACAGCCTCGACATGACGCACCGGACCCTGGAGCGCGCCAACGCGGCGGCGGCCGACATCGCGCTTCAGGTCGGCTCGGCGGAAGCCACGGTCAGCAAGGCGCTGGAAGCGCTGCGCAAGGCGTCCTGAGGGCCGCGATCGGCCGCCTCAGCCCTCGCTCACCGCCTTGGCGAAATTGGCGAAGAACTCGTCGGCGAGCTTCTTCGACACCGAATCGATCAGACGCGAGCCGAGCTGCATCAGCTTGCCGCCGACCTGCGCCTCGACCTCGTAGCGCAGCAGCGTCTGTCCGGCCTCGGCATCGGAGAGCATGACCTTGGCGCCCCCCTTGGCGAAGCCGGCAATGCCCCCCTCGCCTTCGCCCTGGATGCGGTAGCCGTTGGGCGGGTCGAGATCGGTAAGCTCGACCTTGCCCTTGAAGGTCGCCTTCACCGGGCCGAGCTTGACCTTCACCACCGCCGACATATGCGTGTCGTCGTCCTTGGTGAGCTGATCGCAGCCGGGGATGCAGGCCTTCAGCACGTCGGCATCGTTGAGCTTCGCCCAGACGACCTCCTTGCTGGCCGGCAAGGTCGCCTCGCCGCTCATCGTCATCGCCATGGCGCGTCTCCGTATTGCTTCGGCCGGGTGCAGCGGTTGCGGCTGGCCCGGCTCGCGGGGTATCCAGTCCCCTATCCATGGTCGAAAATCCCTTGCCTGCACAAGGGCCAGATCGGCGGCCATCGTCCGGTCGCTCTTTCCGCTGAAGAGGTTCGATGGTCGAGCTCTCCGCCGATGAACGCGCCGTCGCCGCCGGAGAGCGCGGCGAAGGTGCCGCGATGGCGCTGCGCATCGTGGCCGAGGCCGCCCGCCTCATGGGCGCGCCCAGGCTCATCCCCATCGCATCCGCCCATATCGACGGCGCGCTCTACCATGGCGATTCCGGCACGCTCTTCGCCGAGCGGCTGGTGGAGGGCGGCGCGCGGGTCGCGGTGCGGGCGAGCCTGAATGTCGGCGCGCTGACACCGGCGGGCTGCGCCGCCGTCCGCCTGCCCCCGCATGAGCATGAGATGGCGCGGCGGATGATGCGCGCCTACGAGGCCATGGGCTGCGAGCCGAGCTGGACCTGCGCGCCCTATCAGGCCGGACACCGCCCCGTCGCCGGCACGGACGTCGCCTGGGGCGAATCCAATGCCGTCGTCTTCTGCAATTCGGTGCTCGGCGCGCGTACCAACCGCTATGGCGACTTCCTCGACATCGCCTGCGCCATCAGCGGGCGCGCGCCGGATTACGGCCTGCACCGGCGGCAGAACCGCCTGGCATCGCTGTTGATCGACACGACCGGGCTGTCGCCGGAGCTGCGCCGTTCCGACGTGTTCTATCCGGTGCTCGGCACGATCCTCGGCCGCCGCGCCGGCAGCGCCGTCGCCGTCATCGATGGCCTGCAGGACTGCACCACCGAGGACCGGCTGAAGGCGCTGGGCGCAGCGGCTGCATCGGCCGGCGGCGTCGGTCTCTTCCATGTCGCCGGCGTGACGCCGGAGGCACCGGACGTCACGGCGGCCTTGGGCGGCGAGCCGCCACGGGAGCGCATCATACTGGCGCCGGCGGATGTTGCCGCCGCGCTCGCCGGTCTCTCGACCGCCGGCGGGACCGGCCGCATCGACGCCGTCGCCATCGGCTCGCCCCATCTCTCGCCGGCCGAGGTCGACGAGCTCGAACGGCTGCTCGCCGGCCGGCGGCTCAGGCTCCCGCTCTATGCCAATACCGGCCGCCACGTGTTGGCGCCGCTCGAACGCTCCGGCCGGCGCAAGGCACTGGAGCAGGCCGGCATCGTCTTCGTCGTCGATACCTGTGTCGTCGTCACCCCGATCCTGCCAGAACTCGACGGCGCGGTGCTGATGACCAATTCCGGCAAGTTCGCCCATTACGCGCCCGGCAACACCGGCTACGCCGTGATCTACGGCTCGCTCAGCGAATGCGTCGAGAGTGCCGTCGCCGGCCGTCTCGTCAGGGAACCGCGGCAATGGAGCTGACCGCCGAGCCGCTCATCCCCGGCGCGCCGGCAAGCGGCCTTTGCCTCGCCCTTACGGCGCCGATCAGCTTCTGGGGTGGCGTCGATCCGCGCAGCGGCACCATTATCGACGCGCGTCATCCCGAGCGCGGCCGCAACATCGCCGGCACGGTGCTGGCCCTGCCCGGCACCATCGGCTCGTCTTCCGCTTCCGCCGTGCTGCTGGAGCTCGTCCATGCCGGCAAGGCGCCGGCCGCCCTGCTGATGGATGAGCCCGACGCCATCCTGCTGCTCGGCCTGATCGTCGCCCGCGAGATGGGCTGGCCGACGCCGCCCGCCTTCCGCCTCTCCGCGGAAGAACAGAAGGCCCTCTCCGGCCGCAGAATCATGCTGTCGGCAGCTGGGCGGCTCGCATTCGCCGCTGCCGATGGTGAAACGTCCGGCGGGTAGCCGACTCAGACCGCCTCGAAGCGGCGGCGACGATAGATCAGGCTGCCGCCCAGATCGTTCTCGGGCGTCCGGCCGCCGAGCCCGACCACCTCCCCGATCAGGACACGGTGGCTGGCGATGTCATGCACGGAGACGAGCCGGCAATCGAAGGCCGCGAGCGCATCGAGCAGGGCCGGAGCGCCGGTGACGAGCTCGGTCCAGCGATCGGCCGCGAACCGCTCCTCGCCCTGGAGGCCGCGCCGGCTGGCGAAGATCTCGGCGGTCTCGACGCCATGCGCCGGCAGCGTGTTGATGCAGAAGATGCCGCTCGCCTCGATCGCGGCCAGCGTGCGGCTGGAGCGCTCGATGCAGACGAGGACGGTCGGCGGCGTGTCCGAAACCGAGGCGACGGCGGTCGCCGTCATGCCGAGCCGGCCCGCCGGCCCCCGCGCGGTCACCACATGCACGGCGCTGGCGACCTGCGTCATCGCATCGCGATAAGCCTGTCCCGTGAGTGGTTCCGCCAGCGGCGGGAGAGGTTGGATGGTCTTTGTCATCAGCTCTGCGGCTCATGCTGCGACTGGCGCGCAACCCTGCCCATGTAGCCGCTCGCGGCGGCGATTGCCAGACGAGCCCGGCTCGCGCGGCCCGTCGCGCCACCGCAGGGAGAGCCGCTCTTCCGAGAGGCACTGCCGGCGCCCGCCATGGCTCCGCCACAGCCCCGCACCCGAGTCGGCGCCCACCTCGACGGTCTCCTGCCCTCGACGGCCAGGATGGGCCGGGGATCCGTCCCAGCATCATACCTTCGCATGAAGGGAGGAGCCACAATCACGCTTGCGTCAGATGGATTCGCGTCCGGTCGTCGTCCCGGCGCCAGACCCGTGAAGCGACCCCGGGCGGCGAAAATCGCAGTCCCCGGCTCATCGCACGCCAAAATCCACGCGCCCAACGCACAATCATCATGCGTGAAATGCGCGCGGCGCCGCAGAGAGTTCTGCACATTCTCGAGGCAATTCGCGCGAGATTGCTTTTGACAGAAATACGGCCCGGAGTGATTGTCGTCAGCGCAAGCCGTTGGTAGCTCTGCGCGGCAATCGCATCCCGCATGCGCCAGCGACATGCTGACGACAAGAACGGGAGCTGGTTCGAGGGGTCGGCGTCTTCAATGGAAGTATTTCTGCAGCAGCTCATCAATGGGCTGACATTGGGATCGATCTACGGTCTCATCGCCATCGGCTACACGATGGTTTTCGGCATCATCGGCATGGTGAACTTCGCCCACGGCGACATCTTCATGCTGTCCGCCTTCATCGCGCTGATCTTCTTCATGCTCGTAACGGCGGTCCTCGGCACCAGCGCCGGGATGGTGCTTCTGGCGCTGGTCATCGTGCTGGGCCTGGCAATGTTCTTCACCTCGCTGTGGAACTGGACGATCGAGCGAGTGGCCTACCGGCCGCTGCGCGGCTCCTTCCGGCTCGCGCCGCTGATCTCGGCGATCGGCATGTCGATCTTCCTGTCGAATTTCGTGCAGGTGGCGCAGGGCCCGCGCAACAAGTCGATCCCGCCGATCCTGAACAAGTCGATCACGCTGATCGACAGCGCGACCTACTCGGTCCAGATCTCCTACAAGCAGATCGTCATCATCGTGACGACGGCGGTGCTCCTGCTGGCCTTCTGGTACATCGTCCAGAAGACGCCGCTGGGCCGCGCCCAGCGCGCCTGCGAGCAGGACCGCAAGATGGCCGCCCTGCTCGGCATCGACGTCGACCGCACCATCTCGATCACGTTCATCATGGGCGCGGCGCTCGCGGCCGTCGCCGGCGTGATGTACCTCGTGCTCTATGGCGTGGTGAATTTCGCCGATGGCTTCACGCCCGGCGTCAAGGCCTTCACGGCCGCGGTGCTCGGCGGCATCGGCTCGCTGCCCGGCGCCGTCCTCGGCGGCCTGCTGATCGGCCTGATCGAGGTGATGTGGTCGGCCTATTTCACCATCGACTACAAGGACGTCGCCGCTTTCTGCATCCTTGCCATCGTGCTGGTGTTCATGCCCTCCGGCATCCTCGGCCGGCCGGAAGTCGAGAAGGTCTGACGCCATGGCGACGATCCAGACCAAGACCGGCCAGGCCGCCGCACCGGCCCGGGGCCGCGATATCAAGGCCGCGCTGAAGGAGGCCGGCTTCGCCGCCCTCGTCACCTTCGGCCTGTGCATTCCCATCATCGCCTGGGGCACGCGCCAGAACATGGACAACGTGCTGGTCCTCGACCAGCGCTGGGAGGCTGTCGCCTGGGCCGTCGCCATCGTCTTCATCGGCCGCTTCCTGGTGGCGCTGCGCCAGCAGAGCCGGGTCCCCGGCAAGCCGGCGGTGCGCCTCCTGCCGCATGGCACGATCGCCTTCTTCCAGCGCCATTCGCGCCTGTTCTCGCTCTTCGGCCTCGGCTTCCTCGTCGCTTTCCCGGCGATCGCGATCGGCCTCACCGGCTGGGGCGGCTCGCTGAAATGGATCGACAATTTCGGCGTCCAGATCCTGATCTACGTCATGCTCGGCTGGGGGCTGAACATCGTCGTCGGCCTCGCCGGCCTGCTCGACCTCGGCTACGTCGCCTTCTACGCGGTCGGCGCCTATTCCTACGCGCTGCTCGCCAAGAATTTCGGCCTGTCCTTCTGGATCCTGCTGCCGCTCGCCGGCTTCCTCGCCGCCTTCTGGGGCATGCTGCTCGGCTTCCCCGTGCTGCGCCTGCGCGGCGACTATCTCGCCATCGTGACGCTGGCCTTCGGCGAGATCATCCGCCTCGTCCTGGTGAACTGGACGAACTTCTCGAACGGCTATGCCGGCATCTCCGGCATCCCGCGCCCCAGCTTCTTCGGCATACCCTTCACAGCGAATGATGACGGCTTCGCCGCGGTGTTCGGACTCGAATTCTCACCATTGTACCGAACGATCTTCCTCTACTATCTGATCCTGTGCCTGGCCTTGCTGACGGCCTTCGTGACGCTGCGATTGCGCCGCTTGCCGGTCGGGCGCGCCTGGGAAGCGCTGCGTGAGGACGAGATCGCCTGCCGCTCGCTCGGCATCAACACCACCAACACCAAGCTCACCGCCTTCTCCATCGGTGCCATGTTCGGCGGCTTCGCCGGCTCCTTCTTCGCCGCGCGCCAGGGCTTCATCTCGCCTGAATCCTTCACCTTCATGGAATCGGCGGTGATCCTCGCCATCGTCGTGCTCGGCGGCATGGGCTCGCTCTGGGGCTGCGCCATCGCGGCGATCGCGATGATCGGCGGCACCGAGCTGCTGCGCGAGCTGGAATGGATGAAGGCGATCTTCGGCGCCGATTTCGACCCGACCAAATACCGCATGCTGATCTTCGGTTTCGCCATGGTCGTCATCATGATCTGGAAGCCGCGCGGCCTGATCTCGGTGCGCGAGCCCACCGCCTTCCTGAAGGAGAAGAAGACGATCTCCTCCGATCTCGTGCAGGAGGGTCACGGCTGATGGCCAGCGCTCCCGCAGCCCACGGCCGCCCTCTCCTCGAGGTCGAGCACGTCACCATGCGCTTCGGCGGCCTGACCGCCGTCAACGACCTCTCCTTCGAGGCGCGCAAGGGCGAGATCACCGCCCTGATCGGCCCCAACGGCGCCGGCAAGACCACGGTGTTCAACTGCATCACCGGCTTCTACAAGCCGACGCAGGGCATGATCACCCTGACCCAGGAGGATGGTGCGAGCTTTCTGCTGGAGCGGATGCCGGACTTCCGCATCTCCTGGAGGGCAAAGGTCGCCCGCACCTTCCAGAACATCCGCCTCTTCGGCGGCATGACGGTTCTGGAGAACCTGCTCGTCGCCCAGCACAACCCGCTGATGATCGCATCGGGCTTCACCTTCCTCGGCGTGCTCGGCATCGGCGGCTACAAGGCGCGCGAGAAGGAGGCGATCGAGAAGGCCAAGTTCTGGCTCGACAAGATCAACCTGACCGCACGCGCCGACGATCCCGCCGCCGACCTGCCCTATGGCGATCAGCGCCGGCTCGAGATCGCGCGGGCCATGTGCACCGACCCCGTCCTGCTCTGCCTCGACGAGCCGGCCGCCGGCCTGAACCCGCGCGAGAGCCACGATCTCAACACGCTGCTGCAATCGATCCGCAGCGAACTCGGCACCGCCCTGCTGCTGATCGAGCACGACATGTCGGTGGTCATGGAAATCTCGGACCACGTCGTCGTACTCGACTACGGCACCAAGATCGCCGACGGCACGCCGGCCGAGGTGCAGGCCGACCCGAAGGTCATCGCCGCCTATCTCGGCGTGGATGACGAGGAGGTCGAAGAGGTCGGAGCGGAGGTCGGCATCTCGTGACTATGACCCAGCCTCTCCTCGCCGCCCGCGGCGTCAAGACCTATTACGGCAAGATCATCGCGTTGAAGGGCATCGACATCGACGTCAATGCCGGCGAGATCGTCACGATGATCGGCGCCAACGGCGCCGGCAAATCGACGCTGATGATGACGATCTTCGGCAATCCGCAGGCTCGCGAGGGCACGATCACCTATGAGGGCCGCGACATCACCCGGCTGCCGAGCCACGAGATCGCACGCCTGGGCATCGCGCAATCCCCCGAGGGAAGACGCATCTTCCCGCGCATGACGGTGTTCGAAAACCTGCAGATGGGCGCGGCCGTCCGCAATTTCGAGCATTTCGACGAGGATCTCGAGAAGATCTGCGTGCTCTTCCCGCGCATCAAGGAGCGGCTGCAGCAGCGCGGCGGCACCCTGTCGGGCGGCGAGCAGCAGATGGTCGCCATCGCGCGCGCCCTGATGGCCCGGCCGAAGCTGTTGCTGCTGGACGAGCCCTCGCTCGGCCTGGCACCGCTGATCGTCAAGCAGATCTTCGAGGCGATCCGCGAGCTCAACAGGACGCAAGGGTTGACCGTCTTCCTGGTCGAGCAGAACGCCTTCCATGCCCTGAAGCTCGCCCATCGCGGCTATGTCATGGTCAACGGCGTCATCACCATGAGCGGCACGGGCAAGGAACTGCTGGCCAACCCGCAGGTCCGCGCCGCCTATCTCGAAGGCGGACGGCACTGATCGCGGCGGTGGAAACCGAATGGTCTCCGCTGCAACTTTTTGATGAGAGACGGCTCCCTGCCCGCCATGCCATCGCTAGGGTGATGTCGGCGGTTCTGGAAGCCCGGTGAAGCCTGGAGCATCTGATGCAAGGCATCGTCTACGAAGAACCGACGATCTGGCTCTTCCTGCTGGTCACGGTGGTGATGGGCGGCTGGCTCGCCTGGATGTCGGGCCGCGCCATCGCGCTGACCTGGCGGCCGAACTGGCAGCTCGTCGTCTACATGTTGGTCTTGGGCCTGTTCGTGCGCTTCATCCATTTCGCGCTGTTCGAGGCGACGCTGCTGACGATCCATTACTATCTGGTCGACGTGGTGGTGCTGCTCGTCTTCGGCTTTGCGGGCTGGCGCTACAACCGCGCCAAGCAGATGACGCGGCAATATCATTGGCTGTTCGAGCGCGCTGGCCCCTTCGGCTGGAAGCCCCGCCCGGGCGCCGTGATCAAGCCGGAATTGACCTGAAAGTTTGACGAGCTTGTCGCGTGACAGGCTGCTTGAAACGCGCAAGACTGCGGTTTGGAGCGGCAAAACGCGCCGAGACGGGCCTAAGGAGATTGGCCCGTTTGAACGGATCCTTAGAGGGGAGTTGCATCTCATGAAGAAACTGCTGTTGGGCGGCATCGCGCTCGGCGCGGTCCTCGCCTTCTCGGGCGTGGCCAATGCTCAGATCAAGCTCGGCGTCGGCGGCCCGATCACTGGTCCGAACGCCGCTTTCGGCGCTCAGCTCAAGAACGGCGCCGAGCAGGCGGTCGAGGATATCAACGCCGCCGGCGGTGTCCTCGGCCAGAAGATCACCGTCAGCACCGGTGACGACGTCTCCGATCCGAAGCAGGGAGTCTCCGTCGCGAACAAGTTCGTCGGCGACGGCGTCAAGTGGGTGGTCGGGCACTTCAACTCCGGCGTCACCATGCCGGCCTCGGAAGTCTATGCCGAGAACGGCATCCTGATGATCTCGCCTTCGGCCACCAATCCGAAGATCACCGAGCGCGGCCTCTGGAACACCTTCCGGACGTGCGGCCGGGACGACCAGCAGGGCGCTGTCGCTTCGGCCTATCTGCTGAAGAACTTCAAGGACAAGAAGATCGCCATCGTCCACGACAAGACGACCTACGGCCAGGGCCTCGCCGACGAGACCAAGAAGGGTCTCAATGCGGGCGGCGTCAAGGAAGTGCTCTACGAAGGCGTGAACGCCGGCGAGAAGGACTTCTCGGCCCTCGTCTCGAAGATCAAGGCGGCCGGCGCCGACTATCTCTACTGGGGCGGCCTGCACACCGAGGGCGGCCTGATCGTGCGCCAGATGCGCGACCAGGGCCTGAAGACCGTGCTCGTCTCGGGTGACGGCATCACCACCGACGAGTTCGCCACGATCGGCGGCCCCGGCGTCGAAGGCACGCTGATGACCTTCCCGCCGGACCCGCAGAAGCGCCCGGAGGCGGCCGCCGTCATCAAGAAGTTCGAAGCCAAGAACTTCAAGCCGGAAGCCTACACGCTCTACAGCTACGCCGCGGTCCAGATCATGGCCGAGGGCGCCAAGCGCGCCAACTCGGTCGATCCGAAGAAGATCGCCGACGCGCTGCATGGCGGCCAGCCGGTCAAGACCGTGATCGGCGACATCGGCTTCGACAAGAAGGGCGACATCACCCGTCCGGACTACACCGTCTACACCTGGAAGAAGGGTGCCGACGGCAAGATCACCTATGTCGAGAACTGATCTCGACGGCTGATCGCAGCCCTCGCGGAAAAGAGCCCGCCCCGGACCTTCCGGGGCGGGCTTTTTCTATGGGGCGGGAATGCTCGACGCCGCGGAGGTTTTATCGGGCGGACAGCGGAATATCCTGCGAATGGGACCGGCAGCTACTCGGGATGCCCAGCGTTCCACGCCTCGGCATATTCGGCGCATTTGCGATAGACGGCATCTCGATCGGTAAAGCCCGCCGGATGCGAGCGGGACGGCAGGGCAGTCTGAAAGGGCACATAGCCCTGATGGGCCAGCCGCCAGAGCCGCCGGAGCTCGTTCAGGGGCTCGGGATGGTCGTCGACACGCAAATCGAAGCTCGGAAACGGGGCTTCGGTCCAGATGCGAATGGCGCAGGACTGACGACCCCGGCTGTCGCCTCCCGCCCGCTCGCCAGCCTCCATGGCCACGATCAGGCGCTCGTCGAAATCGAGCGTGGGCGCAGCCATATAGGCCTTGAGCGTTTCCTCGACGACTTGCGGTCCTGCCAACATGTTTCCCGCGACGGAAACCTGCGGACCGCAAACGCTGCCGCTCCATGCGATGCATGCCGGGCCGGTATAAGCCGCCACATCGCCTGCGCGATCGATCACATGCAGCTGCCTGTGATCGCGCCCTTCGTCCGACGCCGACAGAGCCGAGACGATGTCGCGTGCAGAACAACCTTCCTGAAGCATCCTCAGCCCGTCGACGCCGAAGAATGGATTTGCGAAGGCCTGCGTCGCGATGGCGCCGGTCCGGCCTGCGCCGTAGGGGACGACCGCCCCAACCGCCAGCGCCTTCGACGCGCATAAGACGCCAAACGCCCCGGTTCGCGCGTCCTGCGCAACGATGGACCACGTCATGCGCCGCTCCTTGTTCTTCAAGGAGTGGCCATAGCCAGCTTCTCGCGGTTCTCAAAGCGCCGTCCGAAACGGGGCGGTGGCGACGGCAAAAAGACCCGGTCTCCACGCGGAGACCGGGCCTTTCATGCATCCATGGAACCAGCGAACCCGGTCAGCCCGCCCGCTTGGTGACGACCGTCAGGACACCGTCATTGTTCAGCTGGGCGATGAGCACGTCGCTGGACTTGAACCCTTTCGCCTCGACCGCCGACTTCACCATCGGAGCGTTTTCGATCGCCTTCTGGAGCTGTTGTTGCTCATCGGCCGTACGCTTGCCGACCAGATCGTTCACCTGCGACTTGGTGGCGTCGGACAATTCGTTGATCTCGACCACATTGATCGATCTGATCCCCGGCTTCGAGGATTGATCCTGCGTCGAGGAAGCCGGTGGTTGGGCCGGCTTTTGCGCCGGAGCGGAGGTCTGAGCCTGGGCCTGGGCAGCTCCCGCCAGCAGAATTCCGGCGGCCGCGGTCGCGATCATGTTCATGCGCATGGAGTTTTCCTTCCACCTGTTGCGAATGAACGTCGAATTTGACAGCCCAAATGAGGTCGTAGCCTGAAGTCGAGCCGGCCATTTCGTGATCATCTTGTGGCGAGGGCCGGGCTTGATCCGCCGCAGCTCTGACCTGCAGCGAGACGAAAACCGTCCCGTAGCTGCAATCATGAGGGAGCATTTCCCGAGTGCCGGCGCATGGTCGAGGCAACGCACCGTTGATCGTCGAGAAAGCCCGCAGCCAGGCAATTCCTCAATGATTCATTCTCTGCGGAACCGCGCCCAAGCTCTTGAGAAAACCCGCGAAACGCAACAGTCCGTCTGGCCAGGGCCCGTGCCCGGACTCGCTGTTGAGATGGCCGCTGTCGCCGGCATCGACGAATTCGGAGCCCCAGGCCTCGGCGAGCGCCTTCGCCTCCTCCGGCGTGCAATAGGGATCGGTCGCGCTGGCGATCAGTACCGAGGGAAAGGGCAGCTTCTCGCGCCGATGCGGGATGAAATCCTCCCCCATGCCCGGGACCGCGCGCTTGGCCCGCTCGGAGGCCGGCGCCACCAGAAAGGCCCCGGCCACCTCGCCATGCTTGAGATGCTCGGCCGCATGCGCGACCGCGCTGACGCCGGCCGAATGCGCGACCAGCACGACCGGCCGCGTCGCCCCCCGCACGGCCGCGACGATCCGGTCGGACCAGCCGTCGCGCGTGGGCTTGTACCAGTCCTCCTGCTCGACGCGCCTGGCCGTCGGCAGGCGCGTCTCCCAGCGGGTCTGCCAATGGTCGGAGCCCGAGCCCGACCAGCCGGGGATGATGAGGATATCGACGTCGGAAGATTTCATAACTTTAGCAGTTCTATGATTTCAGCTTCAGCGGTGGCAGGCAGCTATCGTCCAATATAGCCAGCACTTGTCGGACGCGCATATTGGAGAACCAATCGACCTGAATGCCCGACGGTGACTAGCGAAAGTGCTCTAGGCTGGGGGACGAGCCCGTTCGAGGCTGCACAAAGGGGCATCGTCCCAAAGCTGCATCTCGATATAACGGTCGTGCTGCCTGCCCAAATCGTTTCTCCACCGGTCGGCAGGCATTCCCGCCTTCCTTACGAGAGCCTCCAGTTCGCTCAAGGTAAAAACTTTACCATGATGAGGCAGGCGTTCGCTGGCAAGATCATCGCGGAACCCGAGCTGATAGCTCGCCATGCTGTCGGGATAGGTGAAGGTGATAGCATCTGTCGGGAAATGCGCGAGCGGCACGACATGAGAGCATGGGCGCGATGCGTCCAGCCCATCCGCCATATCGCCCAAGAAAAAATATACCGGATAGCGCAACCTCGGTTCCCCGAGCTTCTCCGTGCACTCCGACAGCAACCATGCCTCGGTCGCCCGCCGCCGCGCGAGATAGTTCGACTTGATCGCGCGCAAGCCTGAAACTGAGATGGCGGCTAGCACGGCTCCGGCCGCCTCATCCGAAAGGCTGCACAGATTCCGGAACGCCCCGCGCGCAGGATCGTAGTTGTGGGTCACGATCGCGGGTAATCGATAGGCCCACCGATCGCCCACGTTCAGCCCTCACCGAACACCCGCCGGAAGATCGTGTCGACATGCTTGAAGTGATAGCCCTCGTCGAACATCGCCTTGAGCTCGGAGGCTGAGAGCTTTTCCGCCACATCCTTGTCGGCGAGCAGGTTGGTCAGGAAGTCCTCGCCATGCTCCCAGGTGCGCATCGCGTTGCGCTGGACCATGGCATAGGAATCCTCGCGGCTCGCCCCGGCCTGGGTCAGCGCCAGCAGCACGCGCTGTGAATTGTGCAGGCCGCCGAGCTTGTCGAGGTTCTTGCGCATGTTCTGCGGATAGATCAGCAGCTTGTCGACGACGCCGGTGAGGCGCGCCAGCGCGAAATCGAGCGTCACCGTCGCGTCGGGCCCGATCATGCGCTCGACCGAGGAATGCGAGATGTCGCGCTCGTGCCAGAGCGCGACGTTCTCCAGCGCCGGCGTGACCATGCCGCGCACGAGCCGGGCAAGGCCGGTCAGGTTCTCGGTCAGCACCGGATTGCGCTTGTGCGGCATCGCCGAGGAGCCCTTCTGGCCCGGCGAGAAATACTCCTCCGCCTCGTAGACTTCGGTGCGCTGCAGATGGCGAATCTCGGTCGCAAGACGTTCGATACAGGAGGCGACGACGCCGAGCGTGGCGAAATACATCGCATGCCGGTCGCGCGGGATCACCTGCGTCGAGACCGGCTCGACCGTCAGCCCCATCTTCTGCGCGACATAGGCTTCAACCTGCGGATTGATGTTCGCGAAGGTGCCGACCGCACCGGAGATGGCGCAGGTCGCGATCTCCGCCCGCGCCGCCACGAGCCGCGCCCGGCAGCGATCGAATTCGGCATAGGCCTGGGCGAGCTTGAGCCCGAAGGTCACCGGCTCGGCATGGATGCCGTGCGAGCGGCCGATCGTCGGGGTGAGCTTGTGCTCGAAGGCCCGGCGCCTGATCGCGGCGAGCAGCGCGTCGACATCGGCGATCAGGAGATCGGTCGCCCGCGCGAGCTGGACCGAGAGCGTGGTGTCGAGGATGTCCGAGGAGGTCATGCCCTGGTGGACGAAGCGCGCCTCCGGCCCGACGATCTCGGCCAGATGCGTCAGGAAGGCGATGACGTCGTGCTTGGTGACGCGCTCGATCTCGTCGATGCGGGCGACGTCGAATTCGACGTCCTTCGCCTTGGCCCAGATCGTCGCGGCGGCCTCCTTCGGCACGACACCGAGCTCGGCGAGCTTGTCGGTGGCGTGCGCCTCGATCTCGAACCAGATCCGGAACCGGGTCTGCGGCTCCCAGATGGCGACCATCTCGGGGCGGGAATAGCGCGGGATCATCGCAAGCCTTTCACGTTCAAACCGCCGTCATTCCGGACAAGCCGCAAAGCGGCGCAGATCCGGAATCCATCATAGGGCAAAACGCTCTACGATGGCTTCCGGGTCTGCGCTTCGCTCCGCCCGGATGACGGAAACCTCTCAACTAAACCCAGTCGCCGCGCGCGGCCTCGGCCGCCTTGCGGATCGCTTCGATATTGCCGGCATAGGCCGAAGGCCCGCCCTTGAACACGGCCGAGCCCGCGACCAGCGTATCGGCGCCGGCCTTGGCGACCAGCGGCGCGGTCTCGGGCGTCACCCCGCCATCGATCTCCAGTGTGATCGGCCGGTCGCCGATCAGCGCCTTCACCTGCGACACCTTCTCGACGACGGAATGGATGAAGCTCTGCCCGCCGAAGCCCGGATTGACGGTCATCAGCAGGATGAGGTCGACATCCTGGATCAGCGCCTCGACGGCGCTCGCCGGCGTGCCCGGGTTGAGCACGATGCCGGCCTGCTTCCCCTGCGCCTTGATCGCCTGCAGCGTGCGATGCGGATGCGGGCCGGCCTCGACATGGAACGAGATCAGGTCGGCGCCGGCCTTGGCAAAGGCTTCGACATAGGGGTCGACGGGCGCGATCATGAGGTGCACGTCGAAAAACTTCTTGGTGTGCGGGCGGATCGCCTTCAGCACATCGGGGCCGAAGGTGATGTTCGGCACGAAATGCCCGTCCATCACGTCGCAATGGATCCAGTCGGCGCCGGCGGCATCGATCGCACGCACCTCCTCGCCCAGCTTGGCGAAATCGGCCGAGAGGATGGAAGGGGCAATGCGGATAGGGCGGGTCATGGCGGGCGGTTTACCCCCGCTACGGCCCCGCTGCAATCAGGCGAAGCGCGATTTCACCGGAAAGGACAGCCGCCTATCGGCTTCCGCGATCTCGGCAGCGACCTGCACGAAGGCCGGCCGCTGCCGCAGCCGCGCGAACCAGGCGGAAAGACCGGGATAGCCGTCGAGCGGCGGCCCGCCGAGCCGAAGCGAAAACAGCACGCTCATGAACAGCGCGATATCGGCGGTCGAGAGCCTGCCGCCGAAGAAATCCCGCCCTGCCAGCTTCTGCTCCAGCACCTCGTAATGCCGCGCCAGCGCCTCCTCCGCGATCAGCGCGTCGGCCTCCTGCACGATGCGGCGGTCGCGGTCCGGCGATGGCGGCCCGGTGCGATGCATCAGCGGCTTCAGCGCCTGCAGCATGATCTCGTCGGCATAGAGCTCGTCGAGCCGGCAGCGCGCCCGCTCGACCGGCGTCGCCGGCATCAAGGAAGGCTCGGGATAGGCCTCGTCGAGATATTCGAGGATGACGGTGGAATCGTAGAGCACGAGCCCGCAATCGCTGAGCACCGGCACCTGGCCCTTCGGATTGAGCGCCAGAACCTCCGGATGCTTCGGGTCATAGCCCGTCGTCTGGTTGAATGGCACCATGACGCGCTCGAAGGCGAGGCCCTTCTCCCTCAAGGCGATCTCGACCTTACGGGCGAACAGGCTCAGCGGCCCGGAATACAATGTGATCATGGCGCGAACTCCTGCGATGGCGAAAACCTCGCAAGGCGGCGCGTCAGCGCCCGTCAGCAGCCCGACTGAGAGCCTCCTAAGCCTCCTGGCGCCGAATCCGGGCGGCCAGCCCGCGCAGCAGCCAGGGCAGCAGATAGATCGGGAACTGCGCCAGCGCGAAGAACAGGAAGGTCGTCGGCGAGACGCCCGCCCCCAGCGCGGCGACGATGAGGCCCATGTTCCGCTGGCCGCTGCCATAGCCGATCATGAAGCGCTCCGAGCCCGGCAGCAGTCGCAGCACCAACCAGGAACTGATGAGCCCCGCGGCCGAGACGGCGAAGACGCAGGCCAGCACGAACAGCACGAGCCTGGGATTGGCGATCGCGGCATGGGTGACGCCATCCATCGCGGCGATGGCGAAGATGAAATACATCAGCACGCCGAAGCCATCGAGATTGGCCTTCATCGCCTTGATCCTGGCGAAGCCGAGCCACCAGCGCAGCAGCGAGGCGACCGCCATGCCGCCGCCGATGAAGATCAGCAGGCGCAGCGCCAGCACCCAGCGGTCGAGCGGCACGGCGGCACCGGCCAGCAATTCGACGAGGAAGGGGGCGATGATCGGGCTCGCGATCGTCGTCGCGATCACGCTCGCGATGATGAGAGACGGCTCGAAACCGTAGAGGATCGCGACCGCCGGCGAGGACATGATCGGCGGCGCCGCGCCCATGATGGCGAGCCCCAGCACGATGCCCGGATCGAGGCTTTCCCGCCCGACCAGCAGCAGCGCCCCGCCGATCAGCAGCACCGGCCCGGCGATCAGCCACAGGCAGGCGGCGGCGAGTTTCGCCGGGCGCCTGAGCAGCCTCGCCGTGACGGCAAGGTCGAGGCGCAGGAAAACGACCGTGGTGAAGCAGAAGATCGTGATCGGCAGCACCGGCCGCGCCGCCGCAGAGAATTGCGGCAGCGCCAGGCCGAGAAAGATCGAGAGCGCGAAACCTTGCGTGCCGTAACGCCCGAGCCAGGCGAGCCCGGCGGCGGGAAGGGTTGCTGGATTCATCGGCACCGCGCTGGAATCATTCGCAAATCGTGCCGCACAGTGGCCGAACGGCGCTGCGGCGTCATCCGCTAATCCTGCAGGCACCCCTTGCGTCGGCATGAAATTGCAAAGACATCGCCAAAATGGCCGGTGAAACGATGGAATTGCGGAAGTTGGCGCAGAAATTGCGAAAGATCAGCCGTTATGCCGCAAAAATTCGCCACGCCGCTGACAAGCCGGCGCAAAGCGGTATTTTGCTCGGCAAAGAGCTGGAAACAGGGGTTGGCGGGAGCAGGCCATGCGTGTGGATACGATCGTTCTCGGCGCGGGCATCGTCGGTATTTCGGTGGCGCTCCACCAGCAAAAGGCGGGCCGCTCCACGCTGTTGATCGACCGGCGCGCGCCGGGTGAGGAAACCAGCTACGGCAATGCCGGCCTGATCCAGCGCGAGGGCGTCTACCCTTACGGCTTCCCGCATGATTTCGGCGCGCTCTTCCGCTACGCGATGAACAACACCATCGACGCGTCCTATCATTGGAGCGCGATCCCGAAGCTCGCCCCCTTCCTGTTCTCCTACTGGATGCATTCGCGCGCCTCGCAGCACGAGGCCATCGCCCATCAATACGCGAAGCTGATCGAGCATTGCGTCACCGAGCACGACGCCCTCGCCCAGGAAGCCGGCGCCACCGGCCTGTTGCGCCGCGACGGCTGGATGAAGGTGTTTCGCACCGAGAAGGAGCGTGACACCCGCCTCGCCGAGGCCGCCCGCTGGAACCGCGAATTCGGCCTGAACTACCGCGCCCTCGACAGGGCGACGCTCAAGGCCGAAGAGCCGCATCTCGACCATGACAGCCTGATCGGCGGCCTGCACTGGACCGACCCGACCACCGTCGTCGATCCGCTCGGGCTGTCGAAGGCCTATGTCGCGCTGTTCGAGAAGCTCGGCGGCAAGCTCGCCATCGGCGATGCCACGACCCTGGCGCAGAACGGCGCCGAATGGAGCGTCACCCTCGCCGACGGCACCAAGGCCATCGCCAAGGATGTCGTCGTCGCGCTCGGCCCCTGGGCCGACGTCCTGACCAACCAGCTCGGCTATCGCCTGCCGCTCGCCGTCAAGCGCGGCTACCACATGCACTACAAGCCGCTGGGCAATGCCGTGCTCAACCACCCCGTCCTCGACACCGAGCGCGGCTATTTCCTGGCTCCGATGCTGCAGGGCATCCGCCTGACCACCGGCGCCGAATTCGCCGACCGCGACGCCCCCAAGACGCCGGTGCAGCTCGCCCGCGCCGAGCCGATCGCCAAGACGCTGTTCCCGCTGGGCGAGCGCCTCGATGCCGAGCCCTGGCTCGGCCGCCGGCCTTGCACCCCCGACATGATGCCGATCATCGGCCCGGCCCCGAAGCACAAGAACCTGTGGTTCTCCTTCGGCCACGCCCATCACGGGCTGACGCTGGCCGCCGTCACCGGCCGCATGATGGCGGAGATGGTGACGGGGCAGAAGGTGTTCGTCGATCCGTCGCCCTTCGCGCCGTCGCGGTTCGTCTGACCGGCGTCATTCTCGGGGCCGCGCTTGCCGGGCCCGAGAAGCTCTTCACGGAAAAGCCCCCCTCTCCTGCTCGAGATGCTCGGGTCGGACCCTGAGCATGACGCCTTGCGGATGGCGGCCCTGCGCCCTGCCCTCTCGCCTGCCGCGAGCCGGCCTGCCACGATGGCACTTCCGATTCCCTCCGAGACCCCGCCATGGCCCTCGCGAAACCGCCCGTCCAGGACAATGCCTACACTGCCGCGCTCGCCCTGCTCGACCGCGTGCCGCTGATCGACGGGCACAACGATCTGCCCTATGTCATCCGCAAGGACCGCAACGCCAAGGGCGATGTCGCGGCCTATGGGCTCGACAAGGTCCATCCGCAAGTCGACACCGATATCCCGCGCATGCAGGCGGGCAAGCTCGCCGGCCAGTTCTTCGCAGCCTATGTCCCGCCGAACCAGCCCAACCCCGCCGGTTTCGCGCTCGCCCAGATCGCGCTGATGCGCAGCATCCTCAAGCAGCACGACGATGTCTTCCGGCCCGGCCTCTCGGCCGATGATGTCGAGGCGGCGAAGGCGGAGGGGCGTATCGCCCTGTTCATGACGATCGAGAACGGTTCCGCGCTCGAGAACGAGCTCGACGCGCTCGACGCCTATTACGATCTCGGCGTGCGCCTGATGACGCTCTGCCACAACGACACGACCGACTGGTGCGACTCGGCCACCGACGCCCCACGGCATGACGGCCTCTCCTCCTTCGGCATGCGGGTCGTCCGGCGGATGAACCGGCTGGGCATGGTCGTCGACCTCGCCCATGTCGCCCCGAAGGCGATGCATGACGTTCTCGATGTCACGCGCGCGCCCGTGTTCTGGTCGCACTCCAATGCCTTCTCGCTTTGCGACCATCCGCGCAACGTGCCCGACGATGTGCTCGACCGGGTCCCTGGCAATGGCGGCGTCGTCATGGCGACCTTCGTGCCGGATTTCATCAGCCAGGCCTCGCGCGACTGGCACCGCCCGGCGAAGGACCAGTATGGCAAGACCCCCGACACGATGGACTACGCCAAGGTCGAGGCCGAGATCGTCGCCAAAGCCGGACCGCGCCCGCAGGCGACGGTCTCCCAATATTGCGACCATCTCGACTACCTGGCCAAGCGCATCGGCCACGACCATGTCGGCATCGGCTCGGATTTCTTCGGCTGGGTCAATCCGGACGGGCTGGAGGACACCTCGACCTTCCCGAACGTGATCGCCGAGCTGATCCGCCGCGGCTGGTCCGAGGAGAATCTGGCCAAGCTCGCCGGCGGCAACACGCTGCGGGTGTTGCGCGCGGTCGAGGCTGAGGCCGACTGAAATCGCCGCTCTTCACGTCATGGCCGGGCTTGTCCCGACCATCCACGTCTTCCTTGACCCAAGGTCCTGTGCAGGACGTGGATGCTCGCCACAAGGGCGAGCATGACGTATGAGCTTGCCGTCGCGCCCGCCGATCCTGGCCGTGACGTGAGCCTCACGAAGACAAGATCTCATTCTCCCATGACCGGTTCCGGCAC
>NZ_JACXWY010000038.1:0-24393 GCF_014764685.1 Allobosea spartocytisi | reverse complement strand
CTTCGGGGAGCTGGTGATGGATACCTCCGACAGGGATGCGATCGCCGAGGCGGTGCGCCGCGCCGAGCTGAACACGGCCGGCGAGATCGTCGTCGTCATCGACCGGGCCGCGTCGAGCTATCGCAATGTTCCGGTGGTGATGGCGCTGGCGCTCGCGCTGCTGGTGCCCTGGCCGCTGATCTCGCTGACGGCGATGAGCGCGCAGCGCATCTTCATGATCCAGCTCTTCTGCGCCCTCATCCTGCTCGGCGTGCTGCTCTGGTACGGTCGCGGCGGGCGCTTCGTGCCGGGCTTCATCAAGCGGCGCCGGGCCCATGACGCGGCGCTGCGCGAGTTCACGGCGCGGGGGCTGACGCGGACGAAGGGGCGCACCGGCGTGCTGCTCTATGTGGCGCTGCAGGAGCGCTACGCCGAAGTCCTCGTCGATACCGGCATCGACGGGCGGGTCGATGAAAAGACCTGGGATGGCATCATCGAGCCCCTGCTCGCAGCGGCGCGCGATGACCGGCTGACAGAAGGCCTCATCGCGGCGGTGGATGCGGTCGGCGCGGTGCTGGCGCAGCACGTCCCGCCGGTTCCCGGCGACGTCGACGAATTGCCGAACAAGGTGATCCTGCTCTGAGGCTGCGCTCCGGCCGAGCCGGGATGCTGGCTCAGGGCGCCGTCTTGCCGCGCGCGGCGCCGAGGATCGGCCCCGGCATCATGCCGTATTTTCCCGGCTGGTCGGTCTGGACGATGACGACGTAGCCGTCCGCCTCCGGCGCCTGGGTGGCGCTCAGCGGGGCCGTGATCGTGGTTTCCTTGCCGTCCCAGTCGCCGACGCGGACCATGCCGCGCACCACATTCGCATAGGACAGGGTCTTGCCCTGGTTCTCGCCGCGCGTCACCGGCACCGAGGCCAGGCGCGTCGTCGGCAGGACCCAGACGCCGGCTGCTCGCTCGCTCGCCAGGCCCGAGGGCGTGAGCTTGATCTCGAGGTTGCCGCTCTTCTCCTCGAGCCCGATCCGGACCGGGAAGCCGGAGGGGGCGAGCTGGCGGATCGTCTTCTGGATCTCGTCCTTGTCGGAGCCGACCAGATGGCCGGAGCCGTTGACGACGACCTGCGGGGTATAGACCTGCCCGTCGCCACGGGCCTTGGCATAGAATTTCTGGCGCTTGGCGAAGGAGTCCTTCCCCAGCGTGTCCTTCCAGCCGAGATAATCCCAATAGGTCACCGGCAGCGTCAGGGCGATGAGGTCGGGATCCTTCGCGAGCTCGATCACCAGCGCATCGGCCGGCGGGCAGGAGGAGCAGCCCTGGCTGGTGAACAGCTCAAGCAGCGCCTTCGGCTGCTTGCCGGGCGCCTGCGCGTCAACGGTCGCGATGCCCATGGCGAGGGCCGCAATCGTCACAGCAATGAGGCGCTTGCCGGGGGACATCATCGAACTCTGCGGACAACTTCTTTTGACGAGGTTACCAAAGCCCTCATTCGCCTTCATTTGGAAATCACGTTGCCTTGAAAACAGGCGTCGTCGCGCGGGTGTGATCGAATTCCGCCAGCGCCGCGGCCGAAATCATGTTGGGCCGCCAGCGGCGGTGCATCCAGAGCCACTGCTCGGGATTTTCGCGCACCCAGCCTTCGACCACCGCCGTCATCATCGCCATGGCGCCCTGGACGTCGATCTCGCCCTGCGCATCGCGCGGCAGGTCGAGCGGCGGCGTCAGTTCGAGGCGGAAGCGCTGCTTCGGCAGGCGGATGACGCGCACGCCATGCACCGGGCATTCGAAGCGCTTGGCGAATTTGCCCATGATCGGGTTGGTCAGCGCCGGGCGGCTGAAGAACGGCACCACGACGCCGCGGGTGAAATGCTGGTCGATCAGCATGCCCAGATGGCCGCCCTTCTCCAGCACGCCCTGCATGGCGAAGGCTGCGCCCTGCTTCGCCGCCGCGAGCCCACCCATGGCGCCGGAACGGATCTCGTGGACCACGGCTGCGATCGCGGGATCGTTGGGCGCGCGGAAGACGGCGGTGGTTTCGAGATCATAAGCCGCCGCGCAGATCGCCGGCAGCTCCCAATTGGCGAGATGGGCCGAGAAGATCAGGCCTGGCTTCTCGTCGTCCTTGAGCGCGATGAAATGCTCGATGCCGACGACCTCGACGCGCGAGTTGGGATCGGGGTTATGGTAGTCGTAATCGAACAGCGTCTTGAGATGCGCGTATTCGGCGGCGGTGCGGCCGAGATTCTCCCAGGCGGCGCGGGCGATGCGCTTGATTTCGGCCTCGTCCTTCTCCGGGAAGGCGGCGCGGATATTGGCGAGCGCGACCCGGTTGACCGGGATGAGCGGGCTCGCGGTCCTGAGCAGCCAGCCGCCGAGGTCGCTGGAGCGCTCCGGCCCCAGCAGGCGCAAGCCCGCAAACAGCGTGCGGATCACGCCGATCATCACCGCCGCGCCGATTCGCGCGGCGAAAGCCTTGATCCGTCTCAATGTCCTGCCAGCCCTATCCCGCCCGTGCCGAGAGCAAGACCGGGCCTTGAAGGCGCGATCTGGGGCAGGAATGCGCTGGCGTCAAGTCTCCGGCGGGGCCGGAAGCCCTGCTCAGAAGGCGATGACGACCTTGCCGAAGACCTTGCGCCCTTCGATCCGGTCGAGGCCTTTCTCGAATTCGGCGAGCGGGAAGACCGAGTCGATCACCGGTTTCATGCCGCCCGCCATCTTCTCCAGCGATTGCGCGATGTTCTCGATGCGGCAGCCGAAGGAGCCGGTGATGCGGTATTGCTGCTGGAAGAGCTGCATCAGGTTGATCGTCGCCGAGGGGCCGGAGGTCGCGCCGCAGGTGACGAGCCGGCCGCCGCGCTTCAGGCAGAGCAGCGAGCCGTTCCAGGTGTCGGCTCCAACATGCTCGAAGACGACATCGACGCCCTTGCGGCCGGTGAGCTTGCGGACGACGCCCTCGAAGCGATCCTCGCGGTAGTTGATGACGTGGTCGGCACCGAGCGCCTTGGCCTTGGCGCCCTTCTCGTCGTCGCCGACCGTGGTGTAGACCGTGCAGCCGATCGCCTTCGCCATCAGGATCGCGGCGGTGCCGATGCCGGAGCCGCCGGCATGGACGAGGACCGACTCGCCGGGCTCCAGCTTCGCATTGTCGAACAGCATGTGCTGGACCGTGCCGAAGCCGATCGGCGCGCAGGCCGCGTCCTCGAAGGAGACGCCCTTCGGCGCCTTGATCGTCAGGCGCGCCGGGCGGTTCAGCAATTCGCGCGCGAAGCCGTCGATATGGAAGCCCATGATGCCGGCGACGTTCTCGCAGAGATTGTCGCGGCCCTCGCGGCAGGCCTTGCACTGGCCGCAGGTGTCGGCGCCATAGGCGGTGACGGTGTCGCCGGGGGCGAAGCCGGTCACGCCCTCGCCGACGCAGACGATCTCGCCTGCGGCCTCGACGCCCGCCGCCTGCGGCATCTTGCGCTTGGCGAAGGCCATGCCTCGGAAGCCCCAGAGGTCGAGATAGTTCAAGCCCACGGCCTTGATGCGGATCTGCACCTCGCCCGGAGCGGGCGGCGGCGGCGGCTCGATCTCCTCGAGACGGAGATCGCGGTCACCATGGAGCTGGAGGGAGCGCATGAGGATTCGACGTCTTTCAGATCTGGTCCGGCCATTGCCGGGAGGTGTGGATCACGGAGAGGATTTCGACAGCGTCGCCGCGCACGCGATAAGGCAGGATGTATGAGGTTCCGGGAACGAGGAGCTCGCGCGTACCTTCGATGCGCCCAGGCCGGCCGCTGGCCGGGTGGTGGAGAAGTTGCATCGGCGCGGCTCGAATCGTACGGATCATGGATAGCGCGGCAAACGGATTGAATTGCGTCAGGTAGCGTGCCGCGTCGCGCAGATTGCGCTGCGTTCTTGGCGTCCAGACGATCCTCATTGCCGGTCGATCTTGGCCTGTATCTCGGCCTCGATCGCATCAAGATCAGCCTCGGTGACGAACTCGCCCCGGTCCGCCTCGGCCAGGCCGGCCTTGATCTGCTCCACCTGCCAAGCGTTCAGCTCGACATAGGTCTCGATCGCCTTGGTGGCGAGCCAGCTCCGCGAGCGGTCGATGTCGGCCGCCAACGCGTCGAGCTTGGCCAGCACCTCGTCGTCGAGGCGGATGGTGAAGGCTGCCGTCATGTCGGTTCACTCCGGTTCAGGATGAACCTTAACATGAACAGCCCTATCGGTCGATATCAGCGGTGAACGCCGAGCTGCGCCGTCAGGCCGCCGTCGATCGGCAGGACCGTGCCGCTGATATAGGCGGCGGGCTCGCTCATCAGGAAGGCGGCGAGGCCGGCGACCTCCTCGGGCTTCGCGAAGCGTCCGGCCGGAATCTGCGCCTGCATCTTGTCGCGATAGGCGGCGTAGGGCGCCATCATGTCGGTGTCGACGAAGCCCGGCGCGATCACGTTGACCGTGACGCCGCGTTTGCCGGTCTCGACAGCGAGCGTCTTGGCATAGGAGATCAAGGCGCCCTTGGAGGCGGCATAGGCGGCGTTGCCGGGATTGCCGCGCAGCGCCGCGACCGAGCCGATGGCGACGATGCGGCCGGCCTTGGCGCGGATCATGTTGCGCATCAGGCTCTTGGCGAGGCGGGTGAAGGCCCAGAAATTGACCTGCATCGCGGCTTCCGCCTTGTCCTGCACGATCATCGCGGCCAGCGAATCATAGGGCTGGCCGGCATTGTGGACGAGGCCGAAATAGCTCTCGCCCTCGCGCTCCTCGCAGAAGGCGTCGAGCGCGGCCTTGTCGGAGAGGTCGAGCGACAGGGCGCTGACCGCGCGGCCGGGATGGGCGGCGGCGATCTCCCCGGCCAGCGCCTTCGCCTGATCGGCGGAGGAGCGGAAGGTGAAATCGACATCGTGACCGGCCGCGACGAGCGCGCGCACGATCGCGGCGCCGACACCCTTGGCGCCGCCCGTTACCAGAATCTTGGTCATGCGGCCTCCGGAGGCGCCGTCAGCACGAGGCAGGTGTTCTGGCCGCCGAAGCCGAAGGAATTGGAGATGATGGTGCGCACCTTCGCGTCGCGAGCGGTGTTCGGCACGACATCGAGCGTGATCGCCGGGTCCGGATTGGCATAGTTGATCGTCGGCGGAATCTTGCCGTTGGCGATGGTCAGGAACGAGATCACCGCCTCGACGGCGCCGGCCGCCGTCAGCGTATGGCCGATCATCGACTTGTTCGAGGAGATCGGCAGGCTCGCCATGCGCTCGCCGAAGACGGCGGCGCAGCTCATCGCCTCCATCTTGTCGTTCTCCGGCGTCGAGGTGCCGTGGGCGTTGATGTAGTCGACGTCGTCGGGCGTCAGCCCGGCATCGGCCAGCGCGTCCTGCATGGCGAGGATCGCCGGCTTGCCGTCCGGGCTCGAGCGGGTGCGGTGGAAGCCGTCGCCGCGCTCACCGCAGCCGGCGACGATGCCGAGGATGGTCGCGCCGCGCGCCAGCGCGTGGTCGTAATCCTCCAGCACCAGCGCACCGGCGCCCTCGCCCATGACGAAGCCGTCCCGGTTCTTCGAGAAGGGCTTGGCCGCGCCTTCCGGCGGATCGTTCTGGGTCGAGAGGGCGGAGAGCAGCGAGAAGCGGATCAGCGCCTCGGCATGGATCGAGCCGTCGGTGCCGATGCAGAGCGCGGCCTCGGTGTCGCCGCGGCGGATCGCCTCGACGCCCATCTGGATCGCGGTCGCGCCGGAGGAACAGGCGGTCGAGAGGGAGATCGGCGAGCCCTTGGTTCCGAAGCGGTCGGCGATATGATCGGCGACGCCGCCGAAGACGAAAAGCTCGTGCATCGCGCGGAACTTGCCGGTCTCGGCCGCGCGCAGCAGCCCGTCGTAATCGACGTCGCCTTCGATGGCCTGAGCCATCTCCTGCTTCTGCGGCCATTCCATCTCGACCGGCGGGACGGCCATGAAGAGCTCGCCCGGAAAATCGCCGGAGGTGCCGAGCCCGCTCTGGGTGACGGCTTCTTCCGCCGCCAGCGTCGCCAGCTTCTCGGAGAGCTGGGGGGCAGTGAAGGGCTCGTCGAACAGGAAATCGACGGTGCCACCGATCGTGGTGCGCAAGCCCTCGGTCGGGAAGCGCTCGATGCGGTGGATGCCGGATTGGCCGGCCGTCAGCGCCTTCCAATTCGTCTCCTTGCCCTGGCCGAGCGAGGTGACGACGCCGAGCCCGGTGACGGCGACGATCGGGCGGCCCTTGGCATCACGATGCGTGGTCATGGCTTCAACCTCTCACGCTTGAACCAGATGCGCGGCGCCTTCGCCGCGCCAATGGCCGGCGCCGGTGACGACCGCCTCCTTCGCCTGCCCGGCCGACAAGGCGATGGCCGCGAGGGCGACGGAGACCGGAAATGCGGCCTCGACGCCATGGCCGACGAGATCGCCCGCCGCGATCCGCTTCGCCGATGGCGCGGCCTTCGCGAGCGCGTTGGCTTCTTCGGCCGTGATGCCGGCGCAGCCTGTCGCTGCCGAAATGGCGAGCGCATCGGCGCCGAGCGGGCCGAAGCCACCGACGAGGCCGGCCAGGGCCGACTCGACCGTGCCGGGCGCGCGGCGGCTGCGCGTCGCGCCGGCATGGCTGAGCTTGGCGTAGACCTTGGCGCCGCGTGCGGCGGCACGCTCGGCCGATTCGAGGACGAGGAAGGCGCCGGCGCTGCCGGTGATCAGGCCCGGAGCCTCTTCGCGCGCGAAGACGGGGGCGAAGCTGCCCTGGCGCAGATAGCCGCCGAGCTCGAAGAGCAGCAGCATGTCGCGGCGCTCGGCATTATAGGCGCCGCCGACCAGCATCAGGTCGGACTGGCCGGAAGCGATGCGGGCATGGGCGGTGCGGATGGCGTCGACGCCGGCCTGCTCCTCGCCCATGAAGGTACGCGAGGGACCGGTGACGCCATGGACGATGGCGATGTTGCCGGCGAGCAGGTTGGAGAGCTGGGCGAGGAAGAGCGTGGGGCGCAGATCGCCCATCAGGTGCTCGTTGAGATAGGTGCCGGGCTCGTTGGCGCCGCGCAATCCCGTGAGGATGGCGGAATCCACCGCATGGTCGCGCTCGCCGCCGCCGGCGGCGACGATGACCTGCAGCGCGCTCTTGGCCTCGGCATCCTCCTTGATCCCGGCGGAGTCGAGGGCGAGGCCGGCGGCATAGACGCCGAGGCGCTGCCAGGGCTCCATCTGGCGCTGGTCGGATTTCTTCGGGATCTGCCGGTCGAGCTCCAGCGCGAGGAGCGGATGGACCGGATAGGGCTTGAAGTTCTCGGTGTCGACGGTCGGCGGGCCGCCGGCGGCGAGCGCCGCGGCATGGACCTCGACGCCTTCGCCGAGGCTGGAGGCGATGCCGATGCCGGTGATGACCACGTCCCGGCGGTTCATCGTCATATCGCTCATGGAGCAGGCTCCGGCTTCAGGCCGATGGCTTCGATGCGGCTCTGCATGAGGGCGCGCATATCGGCGGGGAAGGGCATCAGGCGGAAGCGCAGCTCCGCATCGCAGATCGGCTTGCCGTTGCTCGTCAGCTTCGCCTTCGTCGCGGCATAGCCGGAACCCTCGATCACGAGCTCGGCGCTGGCTTCCAGCTCGGCGTTGGGCTCGACGAAGCTGCGGAAGCGCGCCTTGTCCACGGTCATCAGGAAGGGCATCTGGCTGAGACCGTTGAGGCCGAGCAGCAGATAGCCCGAGGCCTGGGCCATGGTCTCGGTCAGCAGCACGCCAGGAACGAGCGGGTGGCCGGGGAAATGGCCCTCGAAGACCGGGCTTTCGGCCGGGACGGTGGAGCGCGTGACGATGCGCTGCAGCGACGGATCGAAGGAAACGACCCTGTCGATCATGTCGAAATATTCGAGGCGCATGCGATCCTTGACCAGCTGGGCACGCCAGAACGGCGCGCGGCCGCTGTGCGGATCGGTCTGATCCGTTCAGCGGCCTATGCTCTATCGGGAGCGGGGCGCCGGCTCAAGTCCGGCAGCCCCCGCGCAGGCGTTACGCCTTCTTGGCGGCGACGAGGTCGTCGATGCGCTTGCAGAGGTTCTCGAGCACGAAATACTGCTCTGCCGGGGCCTTGCCCTCATTGACCTCCTGCGTCCACTGCTCGAGCGGCAGCTTGATGCCGAAGGCCTTGTCGATCGCGAAGGCGATGTCGAGGAAGGCGAGCGAGTCGATGCCGAGATCGTCGATGGCATGGCTCTGCGGCGTGATCTTCTCACGCGGAATATCGCAGGTTTCCGAAATGATGCCGGCGACCGTCTCGAACGTGGCGGACATGCGGGTGCTCCCGTCTTGAAAGGATGTCGGCGGACGACGTCCGAGCGCGGGATGATCCCTGCGCCTGCCCCAAGTCTCCGCCGAGGATGACTGACCGGCCCCCTTACACCGCGCCGGGCGCGAGGACAACTGGGATGGGTCCCGATACGAGCACGGCCGGCTTGCGCCGGCCGCGTTGTGACGTTTTGGTCACCGAAGGCCGTGCCGGAAACACGACCTTCGCTGCCAGGATGCTTACGCGGCGAGCCCGCGCAGCACGTATTGCAGGATGCCGGCGTTCTTGAAGTAGTCGATCTCGTCCAGCGTATCGATGCGGCAGAGGATCGGCACCTTCTTCACCGTGCCGTCGGCATAGGTGATCTCGGCTTCCATCATCTGGCGCGGCTTGACGTTGGCCAGCCCGTGGATGGTGACCATCTCATCGCCCTTCAGGTCGAGCGAGGCCCAGCTCGTGCCCTCCTGCAGGGTGAAGGGCACGACACCCATGCCGACGAGGTTCGAGCGGTGGATGCGCTCGAAGCTCTGGGCGATCACCGCCTTGACGCCGAGGAGGTTGGTGCCCTTCGCCGCCCAGTCGCGCGAGGAGCCGTTGCCGTACTCGACGCCGGCGAAGATCACCAGCGGCACCTTCTCCTGCTTGTACTTCATCGCGGCGTCGTAGATCGGCAGCTCTTCCTTCGACGGGTAGTGGATGGTGTAGCCGCCCTCGCGCCCGTTCGGGCCGAGCATGTGGTTGCGGATGCGGATATTGGCGAAGGTGCCCCGCATCATCACCTCATGGTTGCCGCGGCGCGTGCCGTACTGGTTGAAGTCGGCGACCGCGACGCCATGCTCGGTCAGATAGGCCCCGGCCGGGGAGGCCGCTTTGATCGAACCGGCCGGAGAAATGTGGTCGGTGGTGATCTTGTCGCCGAAGAGGCCGAGGATGCGGGCGCCCTTGATGTCGCCGATCGCGTCCGGCTTCTGGTGCATGCCCTGGAAATAGGGCGGGTTCTGCACATAGGTCGAATCGTCATCCCAAGCATAGGTTTCGCTCTGGGGAGCGTTCACCGCCTGCCAGTGCGCGTCGCCCTTGAAGACGTCGGCGTACTTCGCCTCGAAGATCGCGCGGGTGACGTTCTGCTGGATGAAGCTCTGGATCTCCTTGTTGGAGGGCCAGATGTCCTTGAGATAGACGTCCTTGCCGTCAGAGCCCTGGCCGAGCGGCTGCGTGGTCAGGTCCATCTGGACCGAGCCGGCCAGCGCATAGGCGACGACCAGCGGCGGCGAAGCCAGGTAGTTCGCCTGCACGTCCGGCGAGACGCGGCCTTCGAAGTTGCGGTTGCCGGAGATGACGGCGCCCGCGATCAGGCCCTTGTCGTTGATCGTCTTCGAGATTGGCGCCGGCAGCGGGCCGGAATTGCCGATGCAGGTGGTGCAGCCGAAGCCGACCAGGTTGAAGCCGAGCTTGTCGAGGTCGGTCTGCAGGCCGGACTTGGCCAGATATTCGGCGACGACCTGCGAGCCGGGCGCCAGCGAGGTCTTCACCCAAGGCTTGACCTTGAGGCCCTTGGCGACCGCATTGCGGGCGAGCAGGCCAGCCGCCATCAGCACCGAAGGGTTCGAGGTGTTGGTGCAGGAGGTGATGGCGGCGATGACGACGTCGCCATGGCCGAGATCGAAATCCTCGCCCTCGACCTCAACGCGGCGCGAAAGCTCGCCGCCCTTCTTGTAGTCGCTCTCCATGGCGGCGGCGAAGCCGGCCTTGACGGCGGAGAGGTCGACGCGGCCCTCGGGGCGCTTCGGGCCGGCCATCGAGGGCTGGACCGTCGAGAGATCGAGCTCCAGCGTGTCGGTGAAGACCGGATCGGCCGTCTCGCGGGTGGCGAAGAGCCCTTGAGCCTTGCTGTAGGCATCGACCAGCGCGATGCGCTCCGCCTTGCGGCCGGTGGTGGTGAGATAGTCCAGCGTCTCGGCATCGACCGGGAAGAAGCCGCAGGTCGCGCCGTATTCCGGGCCCATATTGGCGATCGTGGCGCGGTCGGCCAGCGTCAGGTTGTAGAGGCCGGGGCCGAAGAACTCGACGAATTTGCCGACGACGCCCTTCTTGCGCAGCATCTGGGTGACGGTGAGCACGAGGTCGGTCGCGGTGATGCCTTCCTTGAGCGCGCCGGTCAGCTTGAAGCCGATGACCTCCGGCAGCAGCATCGACTGCGGCTGGCCGAGCATGGCGGCCTCCGCCTCGATGCCGCCGACACCCCAGCCGAGCACGGCGAGGCCGTTGACCATGGTGGTGTGCGAATCGGTGCCGACGACGGTGTCGGGATAGGCGACCTCGACCTCGGTGCCGTCGATGGTCTCGCTACGGGTCCAGACGGTCTGGGCGAGGTATTCGAGATTGACCTGGTGGCAGATGCCGGTGCCGGGCGGGACGACGCGGAAATTGTCGAAAGCGCCCTGGCCCCATTTGAGGAACTTGTAGCGCTCCGCATTGCGCTCGTATTCGAGCTCGACGTTCTGGGCGAGCGCCTTGGGCGTGCCGAACTCGTCGACGATCACCGAATGGTCGATGACGAGGTCGACGGGAACGAGCGGGTTGATCTTCTGGGCGTCGCCGCCGAGCGCCTTGACGCCGTCGCGCATCGCGGCGAGGTCGACCACCGCCGGCACGCCGGTGAAGTCCTGCATCAGCACGCGGGCGGGGCGGAAGCCGATCTCCTTGCCGGCCTTGCCCTTGTCGTCGAGCCAGCCGACGAAGTTCTCGATATCGGCCTTCGTCACCGAGCGGCCGTCCTCGTTGCGCAGCAGGTTCTCGAGCAGCACCTTCATCGAGAAGGGCAGCTTCGAGATGCCGGGCAGGCCGTTCTTCTCGGCGTCGGGCAGGGAATAATAGGTGTAGCTCTTGCCGCCGACATCGAGTGTCTTGCGGGCCTTGAATGAATCGAGCGAAGCCATGCGGGCAATATCCTGATCAAGGGGTTGCGGTCGCGACCGGCAAGTCTCCAAGGGTTTCTGCCCTTGCGGACGCTGCCGTTCGAAGGCCTAATGCGCGTGGCGCGCGCGCCGCCCCGGGAGTGCCCGGGCCCCGCGCCGGATCGGCGTGCGGCGTAGCCGCGGGTTCTATAGAGCAATTCCAAGAAGCGCGCTACATGAACGAAATGTGGTCGAATGCATCGGCGGCATTGCTGCCTTGACGCAAACTCCGTTCCAGGATTCGCGCCTCCGCGTCGAGAATCTCGCCTGTCGCCGCGGTGGCAGGCTGATTTTTGATGGCGTGAGCCTGTCGCTCGGCAATGGCGAGGCTCTGGCGCTGACCGGCCGCAACGGCGCCGGCAAGTCGAGCCTCATCGCCATGCTGTGCGGACGGTTGCGGCCCGATGGCGGCAGCATCCGCATCGAGGGGGCGGATGAGGCGGAACTTCCCGAGCTCAGCCACCTCGTCGGCCACCGCGACGGGTTGAAGACGGCGCTGACGGCGCGGGAGAATCTCGCCTTCGCGCAGGATCTGCTCGGCAGTCCGGCGGCGTCGCCCGAGGCGGCGCTGGAGGCCGTCGGGCTCGCCCATGTCGCCACCTTGCCGGTCGGCTACCTCTCCGCCGGCCAGCGGCGCCGGGTGGCGCTGGCGCGGCTTCTGGTGTCGCGGCGCCCCTATTGGCTGCTCGACGAGCCGATGGCGGCGCTCGATACCGCCTCGCAGGCCATGCTCACCGGGCTGATGCGCGCGCATCTGCTGATGGGCGGCGCGATTCTTGCCGCGACGCATGGGCCGCTCGGGTTGGACGCGGCGCGCGAACTCAGGATCGGGCCGTGAGACGCGCCTTCATCGCCATCCTGAAACGCGATCTGGCGCTGGCGGCGCGTGCCGGCGGCGGCGGCGAACTCGCGCTCGTCTTCTTCCTGACGCTTGTCGTGCTGGTTCCCTTCGCGCTCGGGCCGGACCTCAACCTGCTGTCGCGGATCGGCCCGGCGATCCTGTGGCTCGGGGCGCTGCTTTCCGTGCTGATCGGGCTCGACCGGCTGTTCCAGAGCGACGAGGAGGATGGCTCGCTCGAGCTGATGCGGGCTTCGTCGCTGCCGCTCGAAGGGGCGGTTCTGGCCAAGGGGCTGGCGCATTGGCTGACCACGGGCCTGCCGCTGGCGCTCGTCTCGCCTCTGCTCGGGCTCCTCGTCGCCCTGCCGGGCGAGGCGGTGTTGCCGCTCTTCGCCACGCTGCTGGTCGGCACGCCGGCGCTCAGCTTCATCGGCGCGGCCGGCGCGGCACTGGCGGCGAGCCTCAGGCGCGGCGGGCTGATCGTGCCGGTGCTGGTGGCGCCGCTGACGATTCCCGTGCTGATCTTCGGGGTCTCGGCCGCGAATGCGGCGCTCGGCGGAACGGTGCCGTTCCGCACGCCGTTCCTGATCCTGGTCGCGCTGTCGCTGGCGGCGATCGTGGTCGGGACGCTGGCGGCGGCAGCCGCGCTGCGTCAGCCAGAGTGAGCGGCGCCGCGGCCGTGGTGGTCGAGCTCCACGGCGCAGCCGCATTGCGCCGCAAGCCGCGCGACCGTGTCGGCGATGGCATCGAGGCCGATGCCGCCGACATCGTGCTCGCGCTGGATTTCCTCGGCCGTCGCGTAGACGTCTACGACGAGCGACTGGCTCGCTTTCGAGCGAATCGCAAGCTCGACCTCGCGCTGGACCGCGTCGGACAAACGCATTTCCATGGTGGTCCCCCCATCGGTTCCCGACGGTAGAATGCGAGCGCTCTCCCCGCAAGCGGAGAGTTCTGAATCTGTAATATATTCAATGTGATACCGTGGGGCACGCGGTTGACGCAACGGCGCCTTTCGAGCCAAAATCGGAAAAGATCAAGCCTTCGAAGGGCTTGCCTCGGGACTGCCTGATTCGTGCGCCAGCAGCTTCGTGATGTCGCAGCGAGGCTGCGGCGCATTGCCGTGACGGGGCCGGGATTGCTATTGCTGCGGCGCCCGTGCCCGATGGCACCGTTTGCAGATGACATGGCCAGCCTGATCGACCTCGCCAACCCGACGCGCTTCATGCGCTTGTCTTCCGCGCTGCTGCCGTGGCTCGCGGGGGTGTCGGCGCTGCTGCTGGTCGTCGGCTTCTATCTCGCCTGGTTCGTGGCGCCGCCCGATTACCAGCAGGGCGAGACCATCCGCATCATGTTCGTGCATGTGCCGGCGGCCTGGCTCGCCATGATGTTCTACGCGATGATGGCTGTCTCGGCGCTGGGCACGCTGGTCTGGCGCCACCCGCTCGCCGATGTCGCGCAGAAGGCGGCGGCGCCGATCGGCGCCTGCTTCGCGCTGGTCTGCCTAGTCACCGGGGCGCTCTGGGGCAAGCCGATGTGGGGCACCTACTGGGTGTGGGATGCCCGGCTGACCTCGGTCCTGATCCTGTTCCTGGTCTATCTCGGGATCATCGCGCTCTGGCGCGTGCTCGACGATCCCTCGCGGGCGGGGCGGGCGGTCGCGATCCTGACGCTGATCGGCTTCGTCAACGTGCCGATCATCAAGTTCTCGGTCGATTGGTGGAACACGCTGCACCAGCCGGCCTCGGTCTTCCGCATGGGCGGCTCGACCATCGATGGCTCCATGCTCTGGCCGCTGCTGATCCTAGCCTTGGGTTTCACGCTCTTCGCGCTGACGCTGCACATGCTGGCGATGCGCGCCGAGATCATGCGCCGGCGCGTGCGCACCCTGACGATCCTCGAGGCCGAACGGCTCGACCGGCTGTCGGCGCAGGGAGCGCCGGCATGACCGCGCTGGCCACGAGCCTCGGGCCGCATGCCGGCTTCATCCTCGCCGCCTATGCGGCGGTCGTCGTCGTCCTCACCGGGCTGACGCTCTCGATCATCCGCGATCACCGCGCGCAGAAGCGGGCTCTCGCCGCGCTGGAGCAGCGCGGTGCCGGGCGCCGCCGCCAGGGTGGAGAGGCGGCATGAGTTCGGCGGGCACCGAACAGCAGGCGAAGACGACGATGGAAGGCGAGGCTGCGCCGCGCCGCCGTTCGCCGCTCCTGTTCCTGGTGCCGCTGATCCTGTTCGGCGGCCTCGCCATCATCTTCGGGATCGGGCTGTTCTCCGGCGATGCGAGCCGCGTGCCCTCGGCACTGATCGGCAAGACCGCGCCGGCGATCGCGCTGACGCCGGTCGAGGGTCTGGCGCGGGGCGGCCAGCCGGTCCCGGCTTTCGGCAATGCCGATCTGGGCCAGGGCCGGGCGACGCTGGTCAACGTCTTCGCGAGCTGGTGCGCGCCCTGCAAGGTCGAGCATCCCGTGCTCGTCGGCCTGTCGCAGACGGATGCGGTGAAGCAGGGCAAGGTCGCGCTGGTGGGGATGAACTACAAGGACGAGGCCGAGAATGCTCGCCGCTTCCTCGGCGCGCTCGGCAACCCTTTTTCGGCGGTGGGCGCCGACAAGGGCGGCCGCGCCGCGATCGAGTGGGGCGTCTACGGTGTGCCGGAGACTTTCCTGATCGGCCCGGACGGGCGCATCCTCGACAAGCATGTCGGCCCGCTGGATCAGGCGGCGGCGGCGAGGCTGCTCCAGCGCGCGCTGAAGGGAAGCTGACGAACAGCCGTCATGCTCGGGCTTGACCCGAGCATCTCTTCGACCGGCGCCTTCTTGTCGTGAGATTCTCGGGTCTGCGCTTCGCTTCGCCCGAGAATGACGGCTTGTGGCGCTGGTTTCAGGCCGCCTTGGCCGCGACGAGGCTCTCGAACAGGCCGCGCCCATCGGTGCCGCCGACCAGCGAATCGATCAGGTTTTCCGGGTGCGGCATCAGGCCGAGCACGTTGAAGCCCTGCGAATAGATGCCGGCGATGTTGTTGAGCGAGCCGTTCGGGTTCGCCTCGGCCGTGACCTGGCCCTGCGCATCGGCATAGCGGAAGGCGACGAGGCCCTCGCCTTCGAGGC
Source organism: Allobosea spartocytisi (assembly GCF_014764685.1). NCBI lineage: Bacteria > Pseudomonadati > Pseudomonadota > Alphaproteobacteria > Hyphomicrobiales > Alloboseaceae > Allobosea > Allobosea spartocytisi. The sequence goes on along the minus strand of NZ_JACXWY010000038.1, from coordinate 9,242 downwards.
GGGCCAGCGTCTCGGGGTCGGCGATGTAGTTGCCCTCGCCATGGGCGATGCAGACGTCGATGGCCTGACCCTTGGCATAGGCGCTTGTATAGGGCGTGTCGTTGCGCTCGACCGTGAGGTGCTGGCGCTTGCAGACGAATTTCAGATGGGCGTTGCGCACGAGGATACCGGGCAGCAGCCCCGCCTCGCAGGCGATCTGGAAGCCGTTGCAGATGCCCAGCACATAGCCGCCGCGCGCAGCATGGGCGCGGGTGGCGTCCATGATATGGGCGCGGCCGGCGATGGCGCCGGTGCGCAGATAGTCGCCATAGGAGAAGCCGCCCGGCAGCACGACGAGATCGGTCCCACCAGGCAGTTCGGTATCGGCATGCCAGACATGGCTGACGGTGGCACCGGCCTGCTTCAGCGCCTTGGCGACGTCGCCGTCACGGTTGGAGCCCGGAAAGGTGATGACGGCGGCTTTCATCGGTCAGGCTCCGATCTCGACGCGGTAGTTCTCGATCACGGTGTTGGCGAGGAGCTTTTCGCAGGCGGCCTTGAGTGCCGCCTCGGCGGCGGCCTTGTCTGCGGTCGCAAGCTCGATGTCGAAGACCTTGCCCTGACGCACCGAGCCGACGCCGTCGATGCCGAGCGACTTCAGCGCGCCCTCGATCGCCTTGCCCTGCGGATCGAGCACGCCGGTCTTCAGGGTGACGGTGACGCGGGCTTTCATGGCATTCTCCGAGCGCGGGCTGTTTGCGGGTGCCTTAGAGCATGTTCCGCAAAAGTGGAAACCACTTTTGCGATCAGGGCATGCTCAGCTTGCTGGTTCTGTGCGAATCGGGGCGGGCTCAGCCGTTTCCGGCGGTTTCACGTGAATCAGCGGCTGTGCCAGGCGGCTTGCGCCTCGCGCTTGGCCGCCTCGGCCTCGTCGCTGACTGCGAGCGCGACGACGAGGCGGTCGTTCTCGCGGGCGTAGAGGATTGCCGTGACGCCTTGCCGGGAGGGCGCATCCTTGGCGCGGATCGTGACGAGGACGCCCTTGGCATCGGCGGTATCGAAGCGCGCATAGTCGGTCACGCTGCGTTCCGGTGCCGGCTTTTGAGGCTTCTTGCCGGATTTGCGCTGTTCGGCTGCCTTGGCAGCCGCCTTCTCGGCCTTGAGCCGCGCGAAGGAGCGGGCGAGTTCGGCCGGATTTTCCGAGAGCGCCTGCTCCATGCGGCGGGCCTCGGCGCCCTCGAAGGAAATGACGGCGGCAAAGCCCTGGCGGGGGCAGGCGTCGCGCGGGCAGAACACCATCGCGCGGGCTTCGAGCCCGTCATTCAGCACCCAGGAGCCGATCGGCAGACGGTGCCAGCCGGCCGATGCCGGCAATTCGGCGATGCCGGCGCCGTACTGGTCGGCGCAGCCGCCGAGCAGGAGGCTCGCCGCGAGGAACAGGGGCGCGACATGAAAACGGGAGCGCATGCGCTCCCGCTTCGTCTGCGATTGTGGCCGGGTGACGGCGCTCACTGCACGAGGCGCGGGCCGCTCTGGCCGGGGTTTTCGTTCTCGCCGAGAATGCCGAGGCGCCGGGCGACTTCCGAATAGGCTTCGATCAGGCCGCCCATGTCGCGGCGGAAGCGATCCTTGTCCATCTTGTCCTTCGACTTGATGTCCCAGAGGCGGCAGGAATCGGGGCTGATCTCGTCGGCGACGACGATGCGCATCATCTCGCCTTCCCAGAGGCGGCCCGTCTCCATCTTGAAGTCGACGAGGCGGATGCCGGCGCCGAGGAAGAGGCCGGAGAGGAAGTCGTTGACGCGGATGGCGAGCGCCATGATGTCGTCGATCTCCTGCGGCGTCGCCCAGCCGAAGGCGGTGATGTGCTCTTCCGAGACCATCGGATCGTTCAGCGCGTCGTTCTTGTAATAGAACTCGATGATCGAGCGCGGGAGCTGCGTGCCTTCCTCGAGGCCGAGGCGGGTCGAGAGAGAGCCGGCGGCGACATTGCGCACGCAGATCTCGAGCGGGATGATCTCGACCTCGCGGATGAGCTGCTCGCGCATGTTCAGCCGGCGGATGAAATGCGTGGGAACGCCGATGTCGTTGAGGTTCGAGAAGATGTGCTCGGAGATGCGGTTGTTGAGCACGCCCTTGCCGTCGATCACCTCGTGTTTCTTCGCATTGAAGGCGGTGGCGTCGTCCTTGAAATGTTGGATCAGCGTACCGGGCTCCGGCCCCTCATAGAGGACCTTCGCCTTGCCTTCGTAGATGCGACGGCGGCGATTCATGGGGATGTACCGTGGCTTGAGGAAATCCAAAGGTCGGCCCTTCACTGGACGCGATGACTGTCGCGGCGGGATCTTGGCCCCTGATCGTGTCGGCCGGTTCGCCCCGGTCCAGGCGATCCGTCGGGGATCGCGGACCGGCGTCGAGCCGGTTTCTCGCTTCGCGCCGAAGGGCGCCATGCGCCTGCTATATGGAGTGTCTCGCCCGCAAACGCAACAAATCGCCTCCGGCCCCGCTGCCGGATGGCTGAAAGCCCTTAAAAGCGTCCTCGCCCGCGGCCGAGACTGGCTCTTGCCGGGCCGCCGCCCTATATGAGGGACGACGACGCCATCTCAAGCCCCGCACAGGAGCCCGACGCCGCATGACGACCTTCGACCAGCGCAAGGACGCCTTCGAGAACAAGTTTGCCCATGACGAGGAGCTGCGCTTCAAGGCTACCGCACGGCGCAACAAGCTGCTCGGACTCTGGGCGGCGGAGAAGCTGGGCAAGAGCGGCGCCGAGGCGGACGCCTATGCCAAGGCGGTCGTCGTGGCCGATTTCGAGGAGGCCGGCGAGGAGGACGTGCTGCGCAAGGTGAAGAACGATTTCACGTTGGGCGATGTCGCCGTGCCGGAGACGGAGATCCGCCGGGTGATGGCCGAGCTGCTGATCCAGGCGGCCGAGGAGATCCAGGCCGGGCGCTAGAGCTCTTTGATCCTGCATCGGCATTTCCGAAAACCGCGTTCCGCTTTTCGGGCCGATGCCTGGCCGCCTCCCGGTTTACGCAAGGCGAGATTGAAACGGGCGCATGGGCGCCCGTTTGCTTTTTGGGGCGCCGCCGGTCCACCTTGCAGACGCCCGCCATTCGTCGAGAGCGGGCTTCCAAACGGATCTCCCCATCATGGCCAAGCCCACCGTCCTGTCCTCCCTCGCCGATCGCTTCGCGAAAGGCGGGACCGTCGTCTCGGCCTGGTGCGGCCTGCCCGACCCGTCGGTCTCCGCCATTCTCGCGCAGGAGGATTTCGATGCGGTCACGCTCGACATGCAGCATGGGCCGATCACGCTCGGCGAGGTCATCCGCGCGATCCCGCTGATCAATGCGGCCGGCAAGCCGGCGATCGCCCGCATCCCGGTCGGCGAGTTCCAGAACGTCTCGAAGCTGTTCGATTCCGGCGTCTCCGGGGTGATCGCGCCGATGATCAACACCATGGATGATGCGCGCCGCTTCGCCGCCTACTCCAAATATCCGCCGCTCGGCGAGCGCAGCTGGGGCAGCTATGGCGGGCTTGGCGCCTCCGGTCTCGACCAGAACAGCTATCTCAGGCAGGCCAATGGCTTCTCCATGACCTTCGCCATGATCGAGACGCGCGAGGCGATGGCGATCGTCGACGACATCCTGGCGTTGGAGGGGATCGATGCGCTCTTCGTGGGCCCCTCGGACCTTTCGATCGCCCTGTTCGGCGGTGCGAGGGTCGACGCGGCCGCGCGCGAGGTGGACGAGGCGCTGAAGCATGTCGTGGCCCGGGCCTCGGCGGTGAACAAGCCGGTGGCGCTCTATGCCGGGACCGCCGAGCGCGCCAAGGCCGGCCTCGCCATGGGCGCGCGCATGGTCACGGTGATGAGCGACAGCGGGATGCTGCGCGCCGGGGCTCAGGCAGCGCTGAAGGTCGCGCGCAGCTGATCTTCAGGGCTTGTCGGTTTTCGACGGAACCAGGCGGGCATCCCGGGCTTGACCCGGGATCCATGCCGGAGCGCCTTCGATAGGGCGTCGGGCACGGGTCCTGGGTCTTCGCGGAGTTTATCCTTGAGCCGATCGAAGATCGGACCCAAGGGCTCTGTCCGGGGTGAACCGCGCTCCCCTTCGAAAAGCGGCATACCCTAAGCGTTGATGCCTTCGCGCCGCTTCAGCACGGCGTAATAGGCCCAGAGCAGGCGCGCGGCGACGCCGCGCCAGGGCCGCCAGGCCTCCGCCATCGCCGCGAGCTCGGCAGGTTTCGGCCTGGCCGTGAGGGCGAAGGCATGGCGGGCCGCCTCCTGGATCGCGAGGTCGCCGGCGGCGAAGCCGTCGCGATGGCCGAGGCAGAACAGCAGATAGACATCCGCGGTCCAGGGGCCGATGCCGGAGATCGCGGTCATCTCGGCATGGACCTCCTCGGGGCTCATGCCTTCGAGCGCCTCGAAGGTGAGACGCTTTTCGGTCAGCGCCGCCGCCAGCGCCAGCAGCGTGCGCTGCTTCGGCCGGGACAGCCCCGAGAGGCGCATGTCGTCATCGGTCGCGGCCAGCAGGCGCTCGGGCGTCAGCGGCACGAAGACGCTCTCGAAGCGGTTCCAGACCGCCCGCGCGCTCGCCACGGACAATTGCTGGGAGACGATGATGCCGGCAAGCCCGGTCAGCCCGCCCTCGCGCAGCCGGAGCGGCGGCAGGCCGGTGCGGTCGATGATGGCGCGCCAATGCGGATGCAGCGCGGCGAGCGCGGCCATGCCTTCTTCGAGATCGGCGTTGCAGGTGATTCGTTCGGTCATGGGCTTCAGGATGGCTGGCAGGCAGGACGCTTCCCGTCAGCAGCGACTTGGCCCCGGCGGGTGGCTCTTCTAGAACGGCATAGCCTAAGATCGAACCGATGGCCGCATATCCACCCGATTCCCGGCAGCCCGTTTTCCGCTTCGCGCCGAGCCCGAACGGGCGCTTGCATCTCGGCCATGCCCTGTCGGCCCTGAGCAATGAGGCGCTGGCGCGGCGCTTCGGCGGGCGGCTCCTGCTGCGGATCGAGGATATCGACCTGATCCGCTGCCGGCCGGAATTCGTCGATGGCATCCTCGCGGATCTGGATTGGCTCGGTATCTGCTTCGAAGGGTCGGTGCGACGACAATCCGAGCATTTCGACGATTACGGGCGGGCGCTTGCGTCTCTGCAGGCCCGAGGGCTGGTGTACCCCTGTTTCTGCTCGCGGCAGGAGATCAAGGCGGCGGTGGCTGCGTGCGAGGCCGAAAACGGGAAATCCTGGCCGGTCGATCCGGACGGCGCGCCGCTCTATCCCGGTTTTTGCAAGGGGCTCGACAAGGCGGAAGCGGAGCATCGGATCGCTACCGGCGAGCCGCATGTGCTACGCCTCGACATGGCGCGGGCCCTGGCACAAGCCGGGGATGGCCTGGGCTACGAGCTGTTCGATGAGGCAGGCCGCCGCTGCTTCGTGCCGGCGCAGCCTGCTCGCTGGGGCGATGTCGTGCTCGCGCGCAAGGACGTGCCGACGAGCTATCATCTCGCGGTCGTCACCGATGACGCCTTGCAGGGCGTCAGCCATGTCGTGCGCGGCCGGGATCTCGAGGCTGCGACGGACGTTCATGTCGTGCTGCAGCGCCTGCTCGGCCTGCCGACGCCGCTCTATCATTTCCACGCATTGCTGATCGACGCCGACGGCCGCAAGCTCGCCAAAAGTCGCGCCTCCGAAAGCCTGGCGGAGTTGCGGGCGCAAGGCGTCACCGCCGCCGCGATCAGGCAGAGGCTGGGTTTTGCCTGACAATCGGAATGCGGGCGGGCTCGCCGCGTGGGGCTACCCGACGCCGAGAAAGGTCAGCCAGGCGGCCGTAGTGAAGAGCGACAGCAAGGTGGACAGGGTGATCGCGCTCGAGGCGTCGGCCACGCCCTGCCGATAGCGCTCGGCGAAGAGATAGGCGTTGATCCCGCAGGGGCAGGCGGCAAAGAGCACGGCGACGCCGGACCAGTGCGCCGGCATCTCGAAGATCCGGGTCGCGAGCCAGTAGACCAGCAGCGGATGGAGGCCGAGCTTGAGGCCGCTGAGCACGGTCGGCAAAGCGAGGCCCGATTCCAGCCCGTAGCGGCGCATGGCGATGCCGAGGCTGATCAGCGCGCAGGGCACGGCCGCACCGGCCAGCAGATCGACCAGCGTCCAGAAGGGCTCCGGTATCTGCGCCACGAAGGGGCGCACGATCGAGCCGAGGATGATGCCGATGATGATCGGATGGGTGAAGAGGCGCTTGATCAGGAGCGGAATCGAGGCCGTGCGTCCTTCGGCCAGCAGGGTCGCGACCGTCATCGTCACCGGCAGATGGACGGCCAGAAGCAGGCCGAGCGGCACGGCGCCGGCATCGCCATAGGCCTTCAGGATCATCGGGACGCCGACGAAGACCGTGTTCGACTGCGCGGCGGCGAAGCCGGACACGACCAGCTCAGGCCCTTTCCGGGCGAAGAAGCGGCTGGCGATCAGCATCGCCAGAGCCCAGACCACGGCGAGCCCGGCGAAATAGGCGATCCAGTAGCCCCAGGGCTGGGTCGCCGGGATATCCGCCTTAGCCAAGGTGCGGAAGAGCAGGCAGGGCACGGCGAGGACGAAGACGAAGTCGGAGAGGCCCTCGCCGGTCGTCTCGCGCAGGAGCTTCGTCCACCGGGCGAAATAGCCCAGTCCGATCAGCCCGAAGACGGGCAGGACGACAAGCAGGGAAGCGAGCATGGGTCAGGGTCACGCCGCGAGGACAGGAAGCCGTTTCGCGGTGTCGCCTTTATCGGCTCATGTCAACTGCCGAAAGCAGAGCGCGCCGCGTTTCGCCGGCGCGCCATGCGTTCAGCGCAACTGTGCGACGGTGCCGCCCGCCTTCTCGATCAATCCGCGGACCTCGTCGCGCTGGCGCTTGAACTCGGCCAGCGTTGGGCCCTGCAGCTCGCGCCCGCGCGGCACGCGAATCTTGAGCGGGTTCACGAAATTGCCGTTGACCAGCACCTCGTAATGCAGATGCGGGCCGGTGGAGAGGCCGGTGGTGCCGATGTAGCCGATGACCTGGCCCTGGCGGACCTTGGCCCCCGGCACGATGCCGGGGGCGAAGTTCGACTGGTGCGAATAGGTCGTGACATAGCCGTTGGCGTGCTGGATCTCGGTGTGCTTGCCATAGCCCGAGGACCAGCCGGCCTTGAGCACCGTGCCGTTGCCGGCGGCGAGGATCGGCGTGCCGATGCGGTTGGCCCAGTCGATGCCGGTATGCATCTTCGAATAGCGCATGATCGGGTGGTAGCGCATGCCGAAGCCGGAGCGCAGCTCGCCTTCCGCGACCGGCTTGCGCAGCAGGAACTTCTTCAGCGATTTGCCGTCATCGTCGAAATAATCGATCAGCCCGTCTTCCGGCGACTGGTAGCGATAGACGCGGCGGGTCTCGCCGTTGACGGTGAGGCTGGCGGAGAGGATCTCGGACCGCTCGCCTTCCTCTTCCTCGGTGTAGATCACTTCCAGATTGTCGCCGCCATGGATGCGCTGCTGGAAATCGAGATCATAGGAGAAGATGCGCACGAGATCGTCGACGAGCGGCCGGGGCAGGTCGTGGCGGGCCGCCGTCTCGTAGAGGCTCTCATAGAGCCGGGCGCCGCCGGAATCCTCGTCTTCCTCCTCGCTCTCGACATTGCGCCGCTCGCCGCGCTGGGGCGTGGCCGCCTCCGGGATGTTGACGGCAACGAAGGCGCCCTTGTCGTTCATCGCGATGATGCCGTCCGGCTGGCCGTTGGTGAGCAGCGAGACGCGCATGATCTGGCGCGCGTCGCCCGCGCCCGGTCCCGGCGCATAGAGCACCTGCAGGACCTGCCCGTCGGGCAGGGGCGCGGTCTTCACCTTGCCGCCGAAGGCGGTGATCATGGTCCGGATCTGCTCCGGCTGGGCGCCGACGCCGCGCATCACCTGCTCGAAATTCTCGCCGCGCTTGGCCATCACCAGCTTGTCCTCGACCTCCGGCTCGCGCGAGGCCGGGATCGGGGTCTTGGGCGCATTGGTGACGTTCTCGGGAACGACGCGGACCTCGATGCCCGAAAAGCGCGTATCGGTCGCGGGCGCATAGCCGAGGATGTCGCCATTGACGGGGGCCGCCCCGGTCAAGGTGCGGCTCAGCATGAGCTGCGGCGGGATCGGCAGGGCGCGCTGGCGGCCGGAGGCGACGTTGGCGCGCTCCTCCTCGATCTGCGACACGACCTCGCTGTCGCCGAGCTGCGGCTTGCCCGGCGGAATGACGATGTCGGCGAGGTCACGCTTGACGATGGTGACGTCGGCGTCGGCGGTGTCCTGCGCCGGCTCGGCATAGCGCTCGTCCGGCTGGCCGCCCTCGGCGAAGAGCCGCAACGGGTTGAAGGGCGGGATGTTGGTGGCATAGACGCCGGTGGTCAGCGACAGGTTGGTGGCGAGCCGCACGAAGGGCCTGACGCGGATGACCTCGCGGTCTCCGACACGTTGCGACATCGGCGCGCGCATCGTGTGGCGCGCCGCGAGAACCGGCTGATCGGCGACGAGCTTGTCGGCCTTGCGGGCGCCGCCGCCATCCCCCGCCGCCGAGGAGGCACGTACCGCGACCATCTCGGGCTGCTCGGGATAGCTGGTGTCGCCGCGCATCGCGACCAGGATCGCCGCGCCGAGCAGCGCCGCGCCGCAGGAGCCGACGAGCGCGCAGGCGAAAAGCCAGCGCAGCGACACACCGCGCCGATCGAGCGGCTGCTGGCGCGAATCGACCGGGAGAATGGGCGGCTCGATCCCGAGATCGACCAGCAAAGCCGCTGCCTCGGGGGCAAGCGGCTCGACCGGTTGGGCGAACTCGGGATGGGCGTTCATCGTGTGCTGTCTTGACCTTGATCGCGAACCCCGCCGGAGCGAGGCGGTCTTGAGCGCGCTCTGAACGAAGGTGTCCCGAGAACATGCCCGTGTCGGCAGCCGGAATCAATCCGCCGTGCCGTCCGCCCCTGTGCCGGCGGAATGCGGCTGTTTTGCGAAACCAGAGGTCTACGCGCGCGCAATGCGCTCACGCACAACGCGCGCGTACCAAATAAAAAAGATGCGCAGGGCCGGGAGGGGGCGTTCCCAGGAAATCGAACAGGTCCGTCAAAAAAAGTTCATCGAGCGTGTTGACATGTCTCGGGGGTCCCGCCTATAAACCGCCCATCGAGACGGCGCCGCCGCTGAGCGGCGCCTCTTCTGCGCTTCCTAAGGACGCTGGGGCTGAGGCCGGTTCGCCGGGTGAAGTTCTGTCG
>NZ_JACXWY010000037.1:0-27079 GCF_014764685.1 Allobosea spartocytisi | reverse complement strand
ACCCGGACAACGGCACCGAAAAGCCCAAGCTGGTGAATCCGCAGGATGTGCGCGGCACCGACACGGCCGAACGCCAGCCGCCGCTCTCAGCGCCACCACCGGCCTCCGCCGAGGCCGCCGTACCGCTGGCTCCGGTGCAGGGGCAGGATACCGGCACGGCCAACCCCAAGCCTGAAACGCCGATCGCACCGGTCACGCCGCTGCAGTGACTTTTGGGGGCTCGCGACGTCCGCGAAGTCCCCAGCTGGTCAACGGGACGCCGGCTTCACCCTCGTCATGCTCGCCCTTGTGGCGAGCATCCATGTCTTGGACACCGCCCTCGATCAGGGAAGACGGGGATGGCCGGCACAAGGCCGACCATGACGGCTGTGTTTCCGCAGCCAAACGAAAAGGGCCCCCGTCACCGGGAGCCCTCGCTCTTCAAACCGTGGGGCGTGAGGAACTACGCCGCCTTGGCGGTCCCGACCCTGGCCTCGATGACCTTGGCCGAACCGGCGCCGATCGGAATCTGACGCGGCTTCTTGGCCTCGGGGATCTCGCGCACGAGGTCGATATGGAGCAGGCCGTTCTCGAGGCTGGCGCCCGTCACCTGCACATAATCGGCAAGCTGAAAGCGACGCTCGAAGGCGCGTGCGGCGATGCCCTGATGCAGGACTTCGCGCTTCTCGGCCGTGTCGGAGGCCTGCTTCTCGCCCTTGACGGTCAGCGCGTTCTCCTTGCTCTCGATCGAGAGGTCGACCTCGCCGAAGCCCGCGACCGCGATGGTGATGCGGTAGGCGTTCTCGGCGGTACGCTCGATATTGTAGGGCGGATAGCTCGGGGCCGAATCATTGCTGGTCGCCTGGTCCAGAATCGAGAACAGGCGGTCGAAGCCGACGGTCGAGCGGTAGAGGGGGGAGAGATCGAAATGACGCATGATGTGTCCTCCGGAAAGCGACATGCACTGCGGCCCGCCTCGCCTGAGCGCGGGCCCTGTTGGGTTTCACGCAGCCGGTTCCGGCCTGCGCAGAAGTGATCTGGGGAAGCGTTTTCGGCTTTTCAAGAGCCTCGCGCCAAGGGCATAAACGGGGCCTGACGAAGCCCGATACGAGTTCGCGTGGCCGGCAGGCGGCGTGAGCTCAGGTCGCCTTGCGTCCCACCGGACGCGATGACGGTGATCGATCTAATCGCGATGGCATCGGATTTTTCCGAAGGGTGACGCCCACTTTTCGGACCCGTGTCATCGCCCGGAGCAGCAATGGCCGAGGCCGCCTTTTTCGCCGATCCCGACTATCCCGTCCCGGGCCATGGCAAGGTCTGGCTGGCGACGACGCGCGACGGCGCCGCCCTGCGCCTTGCGAGCTGGCACCCGACCGTGAAGCCGGTGCGCGGCACGATCGTCCTCGTCCAGGGCCGGGCCGAATTCATCGAGCGCTACAGCGAGACGATCGCCGAATTGCGCCGGCGCGGCTTCCATGTCCTCGCCTTCGACTGGCGTGGCCAGGGCGGCTCGCAGCGCTTCGTCCGCCGCGAGCGCAAGGGCCATGTCGGCCGGCTGAAGCATTACGAGGCCGACCTCGCCCTGGCGATGGCGGAGATGCAGGCGAAATTCCCGCCGCCCTATTTCGTCCTGGCCCATTCGATGGGCGCCGCGCTCTGTCTCGATGCCGCGCGTCACGGCGCCCTGCCGGTCTCGCGCATGGTCGCGCTCGCCCCCATGCTCGGCCTCACCATGGTGAAGAACCCTGCCGGGGCGAGCCGGCTCGCCAGCATCCTGTACTGGCTCGGCTTCGGCCGTGCCTTCGTCCCCGGCGGCGGCGACACCGCCATTGCGACGAAACCCTTCGCGGGCAACCGGCTGACCAGCGACCCGGTTCGCTATGCCCGCAACAGCAGGCTGTCGGCGCAGGCGCGCCATCTCAGCATCGGCGACCCGACCATCGCCTGGGTCCGCAACGCCTTCCGGCTGATGGCCCGGCTCAACGCCCCCTCCGCCGCGCTCGACGTCAAGGTGCCGACCCTGATCATCGCCGCCGGTAAGGACCCCGTCGTCTCGACACCGGCGATCGAACGCTTCGCGGCCCGCCTCAAGACCGGTTCGGCGCTGGTCTTCCCCGAGGCGCGTCACGAGATCCTGATGGAGAACGATGCGATCCGTGCCCGGTTCTGGGCCGCCTTCGACGCCTTCATTCCCGGCGAGGACCAGGCAGAGGCCGCCTCAGCCGGCGAGAAGATCGAGCGCGGCCTCATGCAGCGCCTCGCTGGCGGCGGCGACGATGCGGCCTCCCCCGGCAGCGCTCCCGCCATCCCATGAGGTGACGACGCCGCCGGCGCCCTCGATCACCGGGATCAGCGCGACGATGTCATAGGGCTTCAGGCCGCTCTCGATCACCAGATCGACATGGCCGGCCGCAAGCATGCAATAGGCGTAGCAGTCGCAGCCATAGCGCGAGAGCCGCACCGCGCGCTCGACGCGCTGGAAGGCTTGCGCCTCCTCGCCCTGGAACAGCGCGGGCGAGGTCGTCATCAGCGTCGCCGCCGCAAGGTCCGGCACCTGCCGCGTCCTGAGCCGCCGCGGCCCGCCGGGACCCTCATAGCGTGCCTCGCGCCCGTCGCCGGAATAGCGCTCGCCCGTGAAGGGCTGGTGCATCATGCCATAGACCGGCACGCCCTTGCGCGTCAGCCCGATCAGCGTGCCCCAGACCGGAATGCCCGAGATGAAGGCCCGCGTGCCGTCGATCGGGTCGAGCACCCAGACATAGTCCGCATCGGTGTTCTCGCTGCCGAACTCCTCGCCGAGCAGGCCATGCTCCGGGAAATGCTGGCCGATCAGGCGGCGCATGACCGTCTCGCCGGCGCGGTCGGCCTCGGTGACCGGGTCGAACACGCCCCCGCCCGACTTGTCCTCGGTCGTATGATGCGCCCGGAAGAACGGCAGGATCGCCTGGCCTGACTGCGTCGCCAGATCCGCCACGAAGGCACCGAAATCGACCGCACTCATCGGGACGTCCCTTGCTGGATTATTGTGCTCTGCAACATAACCTTGCCCATAGTCCGATCCCGGCGAGATCGCAGCCCTCTGCCAAATGTCATAGATCGTTTTGTTTGCAACGATTTTCGGGGTCAACCATGCATTCAACGCATGGCTGCTTTGATATCCGACAAATCCGCTTGCGTTTTTGCGCCGCACAGTCTTATTGTGCATCTGCGAAGGGGAGATCGCTTCAAACCTTCGCTTGCCCTCCTTGGGCGTTTCCTCCCTAGACTTGGGCCGCCACGCAAGTGTGCGGCCCTTTTTTCTTGGCTGGCCGATGCCGCGTCGCGACCACGAGGGGCGGCTACTCGGCCGCCTCGCGCCATTCGTCGAGCCAGCCGCTCCAGCGGGCGAAGCAATCGGCAAGCGCGCGGGATATGGCGTCGCGCAAGGTCTCGAAGCCGTCATGCGGCTCGAGCGTCGCCTCGTTCATGTAGAGCGCACGGTTGACCTCGATCTGCAGCGCATGCACGCCGGCAGCGGGGGCGCCGTAATGCTCCGTGATGAAGCCGCCGGCATAGGGCCGGTTGCGCGTGACGCTCAGGCCCAGCCGGGCGAAAGCCTCCTCCGCGATGTCGATGATGTAGCCGGCCGCGCTGGTGCCGAATCGGTCGCCCAGGATGATGTCCGATTTCGCCGACCCCTCGCGGTCGAGCCCGGCCGAAGGCATCGAATGGGCATCGACCAGGATGCAGGTGCCAAACGCCCCTTGCGTCCGCTGCACCAGCCCGCGCAGCCCGGCGTGATAGGGGCGGTAGAGCGCGTCGATCCGGGCGAGGCCCTCCGCGATCGGGATGCGCCCGAAATAGATCTCCTGCGCATCGCCGACGATTCGCGGAATCGTGCCGAGCCCGCCAGCGACCCGCATCGAGCGCGTATTGGCGAAGGGTGGCACCCGCCCGTCGAACATCCGCGGATCGAGCTCGTAGGGCTCGCGGTTCACGTCGAGATAGGCGCGAGGAAATTCCGCGACGAGCAGCGGGGCGCCCAGCGCGACGCTCTGCGCGAACAGCCGGTCGACGAAAGCGTCCTCGGAGCGCCTGAGCCCCTTGAGCGGCAAGCGCGCCTGCTCGACGAAGCCCGGCGGATAACGCCTCCCGGCATGGGGCACATCGACGACCACCGGCACCACCTGCAGCGCCGGCTGGTACAGGCTGTAGGGACGGTCGATCTCGCCGACGACATCGTCGGGCGCGGGCGGAAACGGGGCAGAGGAAAAGCTCATTTCACCTGACTGAAGCACACAAACCGAACGGGTTGAAGCGGCGCCGAAAGAGTGGCTGTCGTGCAACAGTGGATTCACGCGTTGTTTACCACGATCTGGCCTTATAAGAGGGCATGGTTCCAACGAAGCGGCGGGGTCGCTACCCAGCCGCATCGGCCCCGACGGCGGCGCGGGCGCCAGACGCATTGAAACGGACGCGGCATCGCCCGGGCAGCGCCGGGAGAGACCGGCCTCGGGGACGGACAGAACAGGCCCATGACGAAGATTTTGCTCGCGGAAGACGACAACGATATGCGTCGCTTCCTGGTCAAGGCCCTGCAGAATGCAGGCTATGACGTCGCCTCCTTCGATAACGGCCTGTCGGCCTATAATCGTCTGCGCGAGGAACCCTTCGAGCTCCTGCTGACGGACATCGTCATGCCGGAGATGGACGGCATCGAGCTGGCGCGCCGCGCCACCGAGCTCGATCCCGACATCAAGGTGATGTTCATCACCGGCTTCGCCGCCGTGGCGCTCAACCCCGATTCGCAGACGCCGAAGGATGCGAAGGTGCTCTCCAAGCCCTTCCACCTGCGCGAGCTCGTCAACGAAGTCGAGAAATTGCTGGCCGCCTGAAGCCTGTTCGGCACCCTGCAACGGGGTGTCGGATGGCCTGCGAGAATTTATGCGGCAAACGCCTTGCAAGCCGCGAGGCGAGCCGCTATAGCCCCCTCACCTCGCAGCGTGACTGCGGCCGCAAGGCCCGGACACGCTTCCGAAAGTCGCCAAGGGCGGCTGACGGGCGCGTAGCTCAGCGGGAGAGCACTACGTTGACATCGTAGGGGTCACAGGTTCGATCCCTGTCGCGCCCACCATTTTCCAAGCCCCGGAAATCGCTAGAGAAAAGCGGTTTCCGGGGCTTTCGTCTTTGGCTCGCTGCCAGAGCCATTTTTCGGCCATCTCAAAGCAATCTGAAAGCAAGCCCTTAGTGGCGCAGCTCAGGACCGGCGAGCCATCCCGATTCGACGGCAGACCGATCGGGCGGACGAGGCAGTTGCCCTCGCCGCTTCCTGTGCTGCCTTCGTACCGAAACGACGCCATCCGAACTCCAGCTGCCAGACTGCCACGTTACTCCGAGGTAACAAAAATTTATCCCGCAAGGGTCATTGCCATCTGATCCCAATACATGGTAGCCGATTTGCCATGGCCGTCAACTCGTCTCCTGCCCGTCGCGTTTTCACCAAGGCCGAAGATGGGAATTGGATCGATCGAACCCTTCCCTTCCTTGAAGGCTTTCGCACCGCGCCATTCGGCCAGCAAAGAGCGGTCATCCAAGAACTCGCCGCCTTGACGGGCCAGGCCGAAAACACCGCTCGCAGGGCCTTGGTCGCGCTTCAGTACCTCGACGACAAGGGCGTCGACCTCGCCAACTTACACGTTCGCCCTCCTGTGATGTCGATCGAGGCCGTCCTGCGGGTCGGCAAGCGGCAAGCCGGGCTCGAGGATGACCTGCTGCAAAAGTTGCTCCGTGGGGAAGGCACCGCCGCTGAATTCAGGGAAGCGGCAGACCGACTTCTGGCGGATCTGGCGGTTCATAAAGGAGGCGTCAGTCGGGTCAGGAAACTGAGCGACATCGTCATCGACCACATCACGCCTTCCTCTTTTGTCGTCCCAAAATTCAGGCAGCCTCTTGGCCCAAGGCCTAGACCGTATGTCGTCGTGGACATCGACAAGTTCAGATTGGTCATCTTCCGGGTGACGGGCAAGGAGCCGGCTTTGGCGAAGGCGATCGGATACCGCCTATTGGAGGCCTCGGTCCTGCAGGCTGTCGTCACGGGCTCGCGCACAATCGTCTGCTCAGACATTCCTCTCGATGACCTGGAAGCGATCCGTGGAGATATGGGAGAATGGCAGGATCGGCTGCTCATCGAGCGATGCAGCCTGGAAGACGACATCGCCGTGATTCTCGGCAACGGACCGCGTCGGTGGCGCTGGCCTTTCCCGCCTTCCGAGATTGGGCGAGCTGGAACCAGGCCGGCAAAGGAACAGCAGCCCGTCGTAAACCAATGACTGCCCCCCTAGCGGCATCGTCCACCCTTCATTAACCTTTACAAAAATGGCCTAAACACGTCGATTGACATCTAACATTACATGGTAGAACAATTCACCTCCCGCGTCCGTTGTCGAGATCACTCGCCACATGACGCTACCATGTATGGGTAGATTGAATGTCGTCCGAGATCATGATCATGACCGCGCAGGAGGTAGCGGAGCTTCTCCGTATTTCGCGCGCAACCGTGACCCGTCTGGCTCAGCGTGGCGAGTTGGCACGAATCCCCGTAGCCGGGCGACTGTTGTTCACGCGCCTCGAGGTCACGCGTTTCGTAAGCGGGCAGCGCCAGAACGGAGCCCCGCTATGACGGGCGTGACCTATACGGAACTGGCGCGCGTGGGTTCGTACCCCATCGTACAACATAGCCAGTCGAAGCAGCTTTTCGTTGCCTGGTACAACGCGGCAACCCGTCAAGTCGTGCGTGGATCGTTGGCCACCGGCAACCTGGCCGATGCTGTTATCAAGGTTCAATCCCTCGTCGACCAAGGCATGCAGGGCGATCCGCGCCCGTATCTCAAGGCTGCGGGCCCTATGACGCTCCGCATGATTCTTGAGGCCCACCGCCCCTACATCGCCAAGCTGGCGTCGGCCGAGGCCGAAGCGATCCACATCGCGCAGTTCCTCAACTCTGACCTTGCCGACAAGAAGGTCGTCACCATCGTACCGAAGGATTGGGAAGGCCTGCGCGATCGTTGGCTCGCGGAAGGAAAGACGATCGGGACGATCAGCCGCAGGATTTCGACCGCCCGTTCTGCACTGCGCCGTGCGCACGACAACGGCGAGATCACCTCGTTCAGGAAGGTGCCTGAGTTCAGGACCAAGAACCATATGAGATCGGCAAAGCCGAAGGGCGCGATCCTTTCGATCGCCGAACTTGCTCGCCTCTACGATGCCTTCGAAGAGCCCCACCTGCAGATTTGGTACGCGTTTCTTCTGGGAACCGCCGCCAGAACGGCTGCGATCCTCGATCTCCAGCTGGGATCGTTCGAACGCGACCCGGCGCTGGTCATGCTCAATCCGGAAGGACGACCCCAGTCGACGAAGTGGCGCCCCTGCCTGCCGATCCACCAGCATCTCGCCCCGTGGGTCGAGCAGCTGCCGCCCGGACGCGCGGTGACTTGGCGCGGCCGGCCGGTGAAGAGCGTGAAGAAGGGGCGCGCCGCCGCGGTGACGCGCGCAGGGCTCGATCCGCGGGCAAATTCCTATTCCGTGCGACACTCGCTCGGCCGCTTCATGCAGAGAAAGCGCGTGGACCGCGAGCAGATCGCGATCTGGCTCGGCCATATCGCGCCCCCTGAGAGCCCCGAGACGACGCTCATCTATAGCCCCTACGAGCCGGAATTCCTCATCGACGCCAAGCGAGCGACTGCAGAGTTCGTGGCTGAGATTGCCGCGCGGGCGAAGACGCCGCTGCTCGAGCCGCCGCCGGCGGTCACGATGATGTGGCAGCTGCGGCGTCAGCGGACGAAGCGCGATGATTGACATCGAAACAACTTATCCGGCGCGTGACAAACAGTTGCGCGCAGCGGCCGCGATCGAGCTTGGCTGCTCGGTCGTATCCCATGCCGACTACGTCAACTGGCTTATCGACGTCAGACGACTGTTGCTAGCCGCCTCGTCCTGGCGCCAGTACCGCTGCGCCGCTGCCTATGTGCTGGAGAAAGGCGGAACGAGCGAAACCCTGGCGTTCGCCCGCAGACTGCGCGCCGCTAAGCCGATCTCGAGCTATGAGCGCAAGGCGCTGCCGCGCAGGACCTCCGCCTTGAAGAGCAAGGGATTGCCGCAGAACGATATCGATACCTTGTTGGCCAAGATCGACGCTAGCCGTTCTGATCATCGGAACGCCTTGCGCGCCTATGTTCAGGCCACACTTTTGACTGGCCTTCGCCCTTGCGAATGGCCCAGCGTGACGCTCAAGCTTCAGGACGGCACGCTGATCCTGATCGTTACGAATGCGAAGGCGAACGACCTCAGGGCGCACTCTCTCGAGCGAACACTGCTGTTCGATCGGCTGCCCAGGAAATTCGCGGAGCGCTTGTCTGAATGGCTGACCATCGTGGCCGCAGCAGGCGACGACTATCCGAAACTGATCAAGGCGCTTGGTGATGCTCTGCGTTCGATAACGCGCAAGTCATTCCCACGCCGCAAGCGGTGGCCGACCCTCTATACGATGCGGCACATCTTTGCTGCGCGCGCAAAGGAGCACTACGCTGATCGCCCCAGCGGGCTCGCCATCGTCGCAGCGCTCCTCGGCCACTCCTCTGATGCCACCGCGACGCATCACTACGCCAAGCGCCGCGCCGGTGGCGGATTGCCGATCCCGCGCGCCAATCCGAACGAAGTTTCGCTGGTTCGCGCAGTGTTCAAAAAGAAATTCGATGCCTTCGTTGAGCTTGAGCGAGGTGTCGCGTCCAACTCGGTGGGGAGCCCCCGATGATACGCGCCTCCACACGAAACCGTGGGTGCAGGCGTCGCGGCCATGATCCGCCGAGACACGATACCTGCACACCCTCATCGCAACTCCAACGAGGTTTGGACATGACCCTAGAAGAATTCGACGATGCGGCCGAGCTGTACGATGGCTTCGCTGTGTACGACCGCGAAGGCATGGTGCAGTTGGTTGGCCAGCTCGCTCTCGAACTGATCGAGCAAGGCGTACTCGATCGCGATGCCCTGCGCCGGCGCCTCGATCGTCTGATCGCCGACGAGCCGGATACCGATGATCAAGTTAGCCCGCGCCTCGCCGAACTGCGCTCGCTTATCGAGCCCGACGATGCAGGTACTACCTCTGGTTGATAAGAACCGGCGGGCGCCAGGTCGACATAGTGGCCGCCGCCATCAATCCCTCTCCGACATAGAAGGAATTTCCAACATGGAACGCATTATCATGGCCCGTGTGGTCGCAGGACTGCTCTACAACACCGAAACCGCTGAGCTGATCGCAGATGTTGCCCGGACAGGGGGTGACTGGAACTACGAGCGGACGCAGCTCTTCCGCACGAAAAACAGCCGGTTCTATCTGGCTGGCGAAGGGGGCGCTGCGACGCGGTGGGCACAGCGGATCACGGGGGACCGCGGCTACGTCGAAGGCGATGGCGTGATCCCGCTAACTGACGCAGAAGCTCGGTTATATGTCGAGAGGTTCGCCAACCACCGTTTCGACGAGTTTTTCGAATGCGCTGACGCCTAGTCAACAATCCCAAGACAAGATTGAGATAGCATGACAACAGGCTCGGCATCGCCGAGCCTATTTTGTATCCGATACAGCGATTCCCCAGGTTGAGGCCTCCAGCCAGCCCAATCGATAAAGCGCTCGCTTTGCCTGAAAGCTAATTTTCGACTGAAACCGCTGGTTTCGCTTCAAGAGTGGTTCGAGCTTTAATGCCGATCCCGCGCCCGTTCTCGAACAGGAACTCTATGCCGCGGTCTTCAAAAGCACGCTGCAGATCGCGAAGCGTCCGCTCCTGACCGGAAGATGCGCCCTGTTCGATCCGTATGATCGTGCGTTTGGCTACGCCGCTCCACTGTCCCAACTCGTCCTGCGAGATGTCGAGCCAGCTGCGGGCAGCCCGTATTTGGGCTCTGTTAAGCATACAAACTCACTTAAAGTGACAAATGTCACTTGATATGACAATCTAACTCTCGTGGACACGCCGTCCACGAGGAGAGCTTAAGACATGCATACCGCCTGCACCAACCCTACCCCCTCCGCCATCCCCAGCCTCAGCGCTGCCCCGTCCGATCCGTCCGCGACGCCGCCGCGCGCTCCTATCCCTGCCGAGCTGATGGCGCGGATCGAGCAGGCGGTGACGGGCGCGGGGTCGGCCGAGTTCGCGGTCGATCCGCTGCTGGGTCCGAGCCTCAGCGCCATGAACTCCTTCCTCGCTTCGGTGGTGAAGCGCTCGGGCGCGGTGATCGAGGACGCGCTCTACGCCGCCCTCGTCCGCCACCGCCGCTTTCTGGTGATGCAGCAGGTCCGCATCCCGATCACCAGGGCGGCCGAGATGTACGTCCAGGAGAACGGCGCCGCGCGCGTCGAGGAGCTTTCGCTGACCAGCGACGGCGCCAGCGTCCGGACCGGGCATTTCGACCTGATCGTGATTGACCAGGAGCGCTCGGTCGCGATGGTGATTGAGATCAAGCGCGGCTCCGGCATCACCGAGAGCAAGAAGAGGCGCCAGACCGAGCGCGATCTCGCCTGCGCCAGGCTCCAGCTCGCCTCCTATCTGCGCACGCTGCTCGGCATCAAGCTGAAGTCCTATCGCTGCCATGTCGTGGATTTTTATGGCAGGTCGGGATTTCGGGAAGGGCTGACCGTCACCCGGGACGGGCTCGACGCGCTCTTCGGCGTGCCGGTGACGCCGACCATCGACGCGGCGCTGGGCGCACTCGAAAGCCGGATGCTCGCCCGCGTCCCGCCGATGCTGCAGTTGGCTCAGGAGCGGCTCGCCGACCGCGCCAACGTCGCGACCCGCCCGCGCCGTGCCGGCCGCGGCGTCCTCGCCGCGCTGGCCCGGAGCCGCGAGGCGTTGCCTGAGGCGGCGATGAGCCCGGCCGCATGAGGCAGGGGCGGCGTTACGCCGCCCCGTCTCCAGACTTTCACTTTTTCACCTAACGCGACGCTGGCTACATGCCGGCGATCGCCGGAGCTTGCCCGTCATGTCCAACGCCGTCTTCGCCCATCCTGCCATCGCCAGTTTGCCCGATCACGACGCTGCGCTCAGTGTCCACGGTGGCGTGCCGGCCCAGACCGCACCGCTCATCCTGATGTGGCGGACCAGAGCTGCCGGCGCCATTGGCGATCATGAACAGGCCGAGCTGCGTGCGCTCCTGGCCAAGCTCGTGCCGCTGCGGGTCGAGCACTGGCGCGAAGCACTTGCTGGTGACCCCGCCGCCGCCGTCGCCATGGCGCTGAAGTTGTCGGGGCTGGATGTGCTCGACACCCCGCGCCACGACCTCGTGATGTC
Organism: Allobosea spartocytisi; assembly: GCF_014764685.1. Lineage (NCBI taxonomy): Bacteria > Pseudomonadati > Pseudomonadota > Alphaproteobacteria > Hyphomicrobiales > Alloboseaceae > Allobosea > Allobosea spartocytisi. The sequence continues at coordinate 15,782 of NZ_JACXWY010000037.1, read as the reverse complement.
GGTGCTGATGCTGCATGCGCTGGATGGGTCCGAAGGAGCCCGCACCACGCTCGCCTTCGCGCTGCAGCGTCGGCGATATCTCGGCGAGGACGTCGCGCCGCTGATCGCCTCCTGGCGCCGACGCGATCCCGCTGCGATCCACCGTGCTTCGCTGCAAGCACTGATGGAGGCCCTGTCGTGAGCGCCGATGCTAATCCGCCCGACGATGCGCTCGAGCCCGAGCTCTACAGCTTTGCGTCGGCTCAGGCCGATGTCGCCGAGACCCCATTGGTCGCGCTCGACCTGATCGCGCTCATCGCCTGGCACGAGACCGGGGGACTGCGACTGATCGAGCTCCTGAAGCGCAGCCAGGCGATCCTGGTCAAGATCCCGTCCGAGACCTGGTACGGACCGATCAAGGCGATCATCGACCGCGAGCGCACCGGCGCGGTCGTCTTCGAGGGCAAGCGCAAGGCCGACAAGCGCCCGAACGACGCCTTCGTCGGCGAGACCTTGCAGGACGGGCGCAGCGTCGTCGGCATCGCCGTCGATCCGGCTCAGTTGCCGCCGCTTCTGGTCAGCGCGGCAGATGCCGAGTTCGTCATCGCGGCGCCGTCGCCCGCGCTCGTTCGCCGCGCCATCGCCGGCTTCTACCGCAAGCGCTGCCCGAAGGTGACCGCCGCCGACATTGCCGGGCTCGACCTGATCGAGATCGCCGCCGCGATGCGTCCGGGCGCGACGCCGCAGTCGAGCCTGCAGCGCCTGCGCCGCGTGAGCGCGCGCAAGGCGACGCCGGGCCTCGTTGAGGACACCCCGCTGCTTGACGAGCTCTCAGGTTATGGCGAAGCGAAGGAATGGTGCGTCGACCTGGTGGCCACGCTCGATGCGGCGCGCGCCGGGACGGTCTCCTATGGCGAGATCGAAAGCGGCATTTTTTTCGGGCCACCGGGCACCGGCAAGACGCTGCTGGCTCGCTCGCTTGCGAGGACCGCGCGCATCACATTTGTGCCGACATCGGTGCCCGATTGGTTCGCGCGCAAGAACGGGCATCTGGGCGACGTCGTCCAGCAGATCGACGAGGTTTTCGCCCGTGCGTTGGCGCAGGCGCCGAGCGTGCTCTTCTTCGACGAGATCGATGCCTTGCCCGATCGCGCCGTTGCCGACGCCAGATCCAGGGATTTCTGGAGCAGTGTCATTTCGACGCTCCTCACCCGCATCGACGGCTGCCGCGCCGCTAGACGCGGCGTCGTGCTGTTGGCAGCGACCAACCATCTCGGTCATCTCGACGAGGCCCTGAAGCGCCCTGGCCGTTTCGACCGCAAGCTTCACATCCCGCCGCCCGACTCCGAGGGGCTCGCCGCGATCCTGCGCGCGCACCTCAAGGGCGACCTCGCCGGCGTCGATCTTGCCCCGCTCGCGCGTCTGATGCCGGGTGCGACCGGCGCCGATGTCACGGCGATCGTCAAGGCGGCACGCCGGCTCGCGCGAAGCACCGGTCGCCCGCTCGACGTTGGCGACCTGCGCCGCGCGATCCTGCCAGCGGACGGACGCAGCGAGGCCGAGCGGCACCATGTCGCGATCCACGAGGCCGGCCATGCCGCGGTCGCGCTCGCCATCGGCTGCGAGGTCGCCCAAGTCTCGATCCGCGGCCATGGCCGGGCCGGCGGCGCGACCGACCTCGTGATTCCCCAGGTCGCGACGCTCGCCGACATCGAACGGCGCGTCATCGTCTTGCTCGCTGGTCGCGCCGCCAACCGCAATGGCGGTGCCCTTCCCGACACCGGCGCGACCAGCGATCTCAGCGAAGCGACGAGGTTGCTCGCCGCAGCGCAATCGAGCTTTGGCCTGCATGGCGGCCTGGTCGTGCGGTCGAGCCCCGAGGCCGCCCTGTCGCTGGTCGCGCGCGACCCGGCTCTGGCCGAGACCATCGACGCCAGGCTCCAGATCCTCATGCAGCGGGCCGAGACGCTCGTCGCTCAGGAATGGCCGCTGATCGAAGCGATCGCGGACGTCCTGTTAAGACAGCAGGTCGTGGATCGCGAGCAGCTTGCGACGATGGCCAACCGCAACAGTCGTAAGGTTGACGAGCAAGGCTGTCCCGCCACGCCTTCGGCTGCGACCGTGAGGCTCTGACGCTGATGCAGATGATGCCCCCGGACCACCAAAGGCCAAGAGCCTACCGCAGGCGCCGACCCGCGGTGGCGCTGGCAGTCCCGATAGCGAGCTGAACCTCGCGCTGCGGCGCACCGTCCATCCCCCATTCCAGATTGCCGCGCCATCGCGCTGGCCATTCCTTCCTCGTGGAGACGACTATGTCGCGCCCAACGAACACGTCCGATTGGCAGACCGAGCTTTACCGCAAGCACTCCAGCTGGATCGCCGGCACCCCGCCGCATATGGCAATCGGCGACGGCTGGGCCAAGATCGTGTCCAGATTGTTCGATCGCATCGCCGAGACGCTCGCCGGCGATTTGCCATCGACCAATGTTGCGATCATCGACATCAAAGAAAAGTACGGCGAGTTCCGCATCGATCTCTTGGCCCCAGTTGGTCCCGAAGCCGAGGCCGCGATCGAACGCGCCATCCTGCTTGCAGAGTTGCGCTCGGAATGTTCTTGCGACGAATGCGGAGAAGCCGGGAGGATGCGGTCGACGCTCGGCCAATCCGGCTGGCTCGCCGTCAAGTGCGACGCTCATGGCGCCGGCTACCCTCGTATTGTCGCGAAGGGTCCGCCGAGGCGTCGGATCACGGATCGCCACGGCGTATTCGACGTCGCCTATGACCGGGCGACCGACAGCATCACGCAGACCCTGGTCGCGGGGTTGGGCGAGACCGATTGAGACTCGATCTCGCGTCGCAGAGCGACCGCGCAAGCACCGTCAGCGTAGGCTGTCGGCCGATGCCCCACGAGCTGGCATACGGAGCGCCTGCGTTTTGGCAATCCAATTTGCGCGACGCTGAGAAGGTTGAAACTGGCCAAGTCGCGAACGCGCCGTTATGGCCGATACCGTTGAAGAAGTCCGGCCGGGGTAAAACTCAAGCGGTGCTGGCGGTTGGTGGAGAAAACAGTTCTTCGCGCTTGAGGGAAGCGTCCTCTGCGACGGGGCAACGCCATCCGCAGAAAGATGAAATTTCCACGTCCGCGCCGACCTAATTCGCTCGAAGTATTGCGGCGGAGTTTTTCAACACAATCGGCCCATAGCTGAAGTTTGCGACGTCTGCTTTTCGGCAGGCTGGACTCTTTGCACTAAGCCGAGCTGGTTCGTATCCGTCCGGTGAGAGCCGCCTTGCGAGGAGTGGTGCAGATCGTTGAGCACAGGACGTATGGACAGGCATACGAACAGTGCTTTCGAGCGGCTTGAGATTGTCGAGACCGGGCGTCGGCGCCGCTGGAGCGAGGCGGCGAAGGAACGGATCGTTCTGGAGAGCCTGAGCGGGCCGCGGCAGATCTCGGCGACGGCTCGGCGGCACAACATCTCGCGGTCGCTGCTGCTGATCTGGCGGCATGCGTTCTTGGCCCGGAATGACGACGCAGCGCCCGGCTTTGTTCCGGCGGTTGTGACCGCCGAGCCCGCTCAGACGCCCCAGGCTACGACATCGATGCCGAGGACGGAGATCGTACTTCGGTGCGGCCGGCGGATCGTCGTCGAAGGTCCGATCGATATCGCGGCCGTGCTGGCGTTGGCGCGCGGGCTGGAGGCCCTGCGATGATCCCGGTCCCGAGCGGGGTTCGGGTGTGGCTGGCGACGGGCCATACGGATATCATCGGGCCGCCTTGCCGCCTTGACGCGTCGGCTGCCTCACCAAGGCGCCTGCGCTACGCAGCAGCTGCGCGATCGCCCGAGCACTCTTGGCCGATCCGTCCCACACATCTTCGATCGCCCGCTCGATCGTTTGCCGACCAGTAAGGCTCTTAGTGATCCCATCATAAAATGGAATATTCACATATTCTAGGACGACCAAGACTTGGCGACTCGGGCGCTTGAAGCCGCCATTGCATATGCGGCTGATCCAGGACTGGCTAACCCGATCTTTCGCTAGTTTCCTTCGATTTATCTCATCGCATAGCTGTTGTTCCGTCATTCCACGGTCCGCGAGCCACCGCCGCAGCTCAAGCCCGATTTCAACTGGAGAGCGCCTTGTCATGAATGAAATTTACTCGCATAATCGCATAACTGACAATGCCTTTACCGCCGGCAAGTAGAGACCAGCCGTGGACATGCTGCGCAAAGAGCTGGAAGCCCATATTGGTGCGCTGACGGGAAAGCTCGGCGCGGGTCAGCAACTGCTGGCCAGGAATTGGTTTGCTCGCCACGAGTTTTTCGGGCCGTCATCGACGAACCAAGACACCCACGATCTGCCTTTCCAGCGCTGGTACCGGTTCAAGGAAGCATTCGCTCCGCGAGCGGTGGTCGACGCCATCAGGAGCCTTGAAGCCCCGCCATCAACCTGTGTTGACCCGTTCGGGGGCAGTGGGACCACCGCACTGACGGCGCAGTTCCTCGGCATTCGACCCACAACCGTGGAGGTCAATCCGTTCCTTGCTGACCTGATCGAGTCGAAACTTCAGACCTACGACACCGAGGCTTTGCTCGCCTCATTCCGGCAGGTCATTGATCTCGCGGCGGCCAACAAGGCCGATCCGGCCAAGCTATTGCGAGATGCCCCCAAGACGCTGGTGGCGCCGGGCGTCAACGATCGCTGGATTTACTCCGTTCCGGTGGCCGAGCGCATTCTTGCTTACCGGCAGGCGATCGAAACGCTCGATAACAAGGCTCATGCACGACTACTGCGTGTGCTGCTCGGCTCCACGTTGGTGACCTTGAGCAACGTCGTCATAAGCGGCAAGGGACGTCGATACCGATCCGGCTGGCAGAACAGGCCGGTTCAGCCGACGTCGGTTCATCGCATGTTCGAGGCTGCGTTCCTGAATGCTATCGAAGACATAGTCCGTTTCGGCAAGCGGCCGTGCAGCGAATACACGCTGCTCCGCGGCGACGCCCGCGTCGCCCTGACGCAGGCTGAGCCGGCCGACTTCTCCCTCTTCTCGCCGCCGTATCCAAACTCGTTCGACTATACGGACATCTACAATCTCGAACTCTGGATGCTCGGCTATCTGAAGACCCCGGAGGAGAACCGATTGCTGCGCGAGGCGACCTTGCGCTCTCATGTGCAGATCAAGCGTTCCTTCGAAGCTACAGCGTCCTCGCCAACGCTCGACGCGACCATGGTGGCTCTTGAGGCACGACGCCCGGAGATGTGGGACACCAACATCCCAGATATGGTCCGCGCATATTTTGACGACCTGGTCGCCGTCCTGAACCAGCTGCACCGCATCATCGTGCCTGGCGGCTCGGTAATGATGGTGGTGGGCGACAGCCGGTACGCCGGCGTCGCCATCGACGTCGGCACCATCCTGGTAGAACTCGGCCAACGTCTCGGTTTCACCCTGTCCAACCTGTCGTCCATGCGCTCCATGAGATCAAGTGCCCAGCAGGGCGGCACCTACGACCTCGACGAGACTTTGGTACACATGGTCAGGCGCTGACAAACCCGGTGGTCAACCGGCCGCGCCAGACAGCTTGAGTCCCGCTCCAGCCGCGGCAGCCTCTGCAGCTCGATGAGCTGAGGCCGACGAGTACATATAATACCTTCGAAGCGTAACATCGTTCGCGGCCGCCAGCATGACGATGTCGGGCTGGTCCTCGTCGGTGTCGCGCGCATCGAAACAGCAGAGGTAGGCCAGCTTTCCCTTGAGGTCCTTTCGGTACTCGATCGCCTGCTGGACGCCGTCGCTGGCGTGCTTGATCATCTCGTCTGCCGGGACGTTTCGAGCCGTTTTTCCTGCGGAAGCCCGGGTTCGCAGAACTTTGCATTCCAATGCCGTTGGCCCAAGCTCATCCTTCATCGCGTGCCGTGAAATCTTAACGTCGACGCGTCCGTGAGGGGTTTGATCCTCGACGGTGACATTGTCCTGTCCGACGGCGATTCTGAGGAAGAACCCAAGCATCAGACTTATCCGGAGTTCCGCATTTTCGATCGTGATGCGATCGTCCGCCTTGCCCTTCCACGGCAGTAGGATGCCCGATGGGGTTTGGGTGAATGTGCGATGGAATTCCCATAGCTGGAAGTCAATCGCAGGCGCGTCCAGCTGGACTGCACTTGACGGACGGACATAGAGCCGGGTCGAGCCGCCGTTAAGCCCCGCTGGGCAAAGGTACATTTCCGCCCGGTCGCCTCTCAGCAGGCAATGCGCCGACGAGTCCAATCCCAATTTGACCAAAGCCTCACCGAGCGCGTTCTGATGGCCGCAAGTTGAGAATGGAACCTCAGCCACGACCTTTAGGTCGTAGCTGGCGACGAATATCTTACCTTCGATGTCCGCATCCGCGGTCGACGCGAAGTACCAGAATTTCTTTGCAGACAACCGCTTCATGTCCTGAGCGATCGCACGCGACAGGATGACGACGCACGGCGCGGCGCCTTCCTTGCTCCCTCCCTTGTCGTCGAGCCAATCCCGGAAGAACCTATGTGCACTGGAGAAGAATTGGGCCTCGAGCCCTTCATCCGATGCCGGGAATGACGGCCCGCCTGCGTGCCCCTGCAAAGATCCAACGACATCGGCGTCAAGCAATTCAGCAATCAGAGCGTCGTTATCAGGCACGGGCTCGCTCCTGCTCGCGATCCCACACCTTGTCCAGGTAGCGAAAATAGACATGAATTGTCTGACGTCGGCTGGCGGCCTCCTTGTCGACGCGACGAGCGATCGCGTCAGCCGCGAGCACGGTCAGATTGCGCGACGCCGTATCGAAATCGATTGGGCCCTCGGCGTCAGCGCGATCGTAGCTGATGTCCACCAGAACGAGGTCATCTGCCGCTTTAGGGGGCTCCTCGTCCTTGATGACCCCTGCAAAGGCGCGGACGACTTCCCTCAAATAGCTCGCCTTCTTAGCCATCTCCGACAGCTGCAACGCCTTATCGACTGCACTCATTCCTGTTGCCGTGAGGCTGTAGTCAGCTTCGAACCACCAACCAAGGTCGTCCCGGAGCGTTTTCAGGTTGGAAGCAGCCGCAAGCCCCTGCGCGCAGACGCGATCGATGTCCCACTGGACCTCGGGAAAGAAAGGTCCCCGCTTGTACTTCAGGAGATACCCGTCGGGCGTGAGCAGATCGTAGACGGGCGCCATTGCATTGGCGAGATAGACCAGCCGGTGAAGCCGCTGCGCCGACAAGGGAGCGATGCCGATGCGCTCCGCAGCGTCGAGCAGCGTCAGCAACCACATCCGCGCAGCGAGGACACCGCGTCGCTGGCTCATGGCTGGGCGGACCCGCGGTCGACTTCGCCAGCGCCTTTGCCATGAGAGCCGATCGGCCCCGAAGGCCGCTGATCTTCACGAACGTCTTGGTATACCGCGGCGCGTAGCTTGTCCTCGTAGTAAGTCCTGTGCGCGCGCAGTGCTGCGTTCGGCAGAGCCAGCTCAAGCAGATTGATCACATGCGCGCTTCGCTCCTCGACCGGCAGGATCGGTGCGTCAACTCGCTCTCGTGCCACAATGTCCGACCCCAGAAGGTTTTCATCATCTTCCCTGACCGGCTCCACAGGTGGCGGAAGCCTCGCACCGAACAAGGCTGGGATCATGTTCTCATCGTTGAGATTGGTGCTGGCGATGAACACGTTCCCCATCGGCTCGCCACCCGACGCGAACTCCCGGAACAAGGCGCCGGCTTCCGTTACGAACAGACTGTCGAGGCTGGCCTCCGGCGTCTCCAGCACGAGCATCGTCGGGCTGCGATCCTCTGCTGCGGCCTCCATCAGAGCCATGCGGAAAGCCAGATCGATGAACTCCCGCTGCGATTCCGATACGGAGGTCACATCCTCGCGCGGACTGGTGCCCCCGGAAAACACCGCAGAGCTCATCATGACTTCCAGAATCGGGAAATCGAAGGTTTCACCCTCCTGGCCAATCCTACGGCTGTCCTTGCCATCCCTAAGCAGGCACGTCTCGGCCAGCAGGTATTTGGCGATCCGGGCGAAGGCTTTCTTCACCACCGCGAGCTTGTCGGAGAGCCGCTGCTGCTGCCCGTCCTTGAGGGCCCGGTAGGTCACTTCGGCGCTGGTGCGCGATGCGATGATGGACGAAAGCCGGCCCTCGCCTTGTTCGACATACTTCCGCTTGAAAGCAACCTGCTCTTCGTCGTCAGCGACCAGGGCGTCAAGCACGTCAGGGGAAGCTTGGCGCTGCAACGCCGCGAGTTTGCGTTGAAGTGCACTCAATTCCTCGACCGAGGCCCCGCGCTCCTCGATGTGGCCGCGCAGAACTTTCGCCGCGGCTTCCAGCTCCTGATCCAGCCTCTGCAGTTCGTCCCTGAGCGAATCCACCTCCTTCGACGCGTGGTCAAGCCGCTTCTGGCTGAAGGTCGCATGGCTTACCAGGTTTTCCTGCTGTGCGGGGAGGCTCTCGCAGATCGGACATCGATGCTTCGCAGCGAGCTCGCGCAGCCTGTCGGCGGCTTCGGCTGACTTGTTTCCACAGACCAGGCAGCCGCCGCCGGCCGCGAGATTCAGAAAGACATGCTCCGCCGTGGCAGCGACATCCGGAAAGACATCCTGGTAGAAGAGCTCCTGCTCATACTCGAATGCGCGGCGGACTTCCTCGAGATCCAGTCGCGACTTCTCGCGCCGGAGCTTCGTGCCTTCGTGCACGGATCGGGCAAGCTCAATCGCCTCTGCGAACTCCGCATCCTTCTCCTGCGCGGCGACAAGAGCACGGCGCAGTCCTCTGATCTCGGCCGCCGCGCCGGACTGCTCGGCGGCATCATACTGGGCAAGCTCCTCCTGCGCCGCGCGGATCGGAACACGCTCGTTTCGGTATTGGCTGTCGAATTTCTGCACATCGTCGTAGGCTGTAGCGGCAGCTCCGGCAGCCTGACGATCGTAAAAGAGCAGGCGGAACATGTCGAACTGAGACCGCCTGTCCCATATCAGTTCCGGCCGATCCTCAAGGAAGAAGATCAGGAAGCGCAGGATTGCAAAAAAATCGAAATAGCTGGCGGTCCGGGACAACTCGACGACTAGTTCCTCATAACGGTCCTGCGTAGTCGTTTCCTCCGGCACGCCGTCCAACGACAGGAATTGAACCTCAAGCGTGGCGAGCGACCGCTTCACCGTTAGAAGCCGAGCGCCGAACGTGATTTCAGCAGTCAAGGTGGCGTAACGAGCCCCGTCGCGTACGCGAGCACGAAAATACTTCTTGTTGCGCCAGTCGACGAGCTTGTGCTGCGTCGAGGCCAAGCCACCGTCCTCTTTGCTCATATCCTTCGGACCAAGCAGGGCCCGATAGATGATGTTCAGCAGTGTGGTCTTCCCTAGGCCATTGATCCCCGCGATTACGTGGACACCGCGGGTGAAGGCGTGATTTATGCCATTCGAATTCGCAGGCCGGTATAGCTCGTAGCCATCGACGCTCAGGCGCCGAAGGACCGGAAAAACGATGGTCACGTAGCAACGCCCCCTAATACGTCACCAACAAGCTCTATCGAATGTCTCTCAGACGCGAGAACGGCAAGCAAGAGATCTTTTCAAGGGAGGACCATGCGGCAAGTTATCGTGCGCGATCGTCAGTGAGTCGCGTTGCGTCGCCTATAGCGAGATATTGAGATGCCTTGATGCGGTGGGACTGTCGAAGCCTACCTCATGAACTGCGCGAGACGGCCACAGCATTCTCGCAATTCAACCGGTCAACGATGCTGCCGGGTGTCTTTGAAGGCGCCATCAAGCCCCACCAGACATTCATTTCGTAACCAGGGATTGTTTCGGCTGTCGCCGGAACCGTCGGAAGGAGGGGGCTCCGCGTCTTGCTCGTGACGGCAAGCGCGCGAACGGTCCCTGCGTTGATGTGGGGCGTCGCTGTGGTAACCGCATCAACCAGGAGATCTACCTGCCCGCTTACCAAGTCGCTGAACGCAGGCGCCCCGCCACGGTAAGTCACGTTGGTTAAATCGATTTTGGCAATCGACTTCAGCAACTCAGCAGCAAGATGGGGCGATGTCCCATTGCCGGGGACCGCCAAGTTTAAAGCCCCAGGCTTGTCTTTCGCGTATCGAACCAGCTCGTCCAGGGTTTTTACGGGAAGCGTGTTCCGAACGAGTATGACGTTGGGAGCGTCTACGACGGGAGCAATCGGTTTGAAGTCTTTTATGTGGTCAAATGGCAGTGTTTTGTACAGCGACGGACTAATCGAGTGGATTCCTGTTGTCGTCAGTAGAATAATCTGGCCGTCGCCGTCCGCATTCGCTACGGACGTTGCTCCGATATTACCTCCGGCACCGCCCTTGTTTTCCACTACCACGCCCTGATCGAGCCTCTTTGCGAGCCCTTCCGCATGATCCACCCCCGTTGAATTGGTCCACCCTGAACTATGTCTTTTGGCAGACAGGAGGACCGATATGCCGAAGAAGCGCCACAAGCCCGAAGAGATCGTCGCGAAGCTGCGCCAGGTCGATGTGCTGGTCTCGCAGGGGCAATCTGTTGCCGATGCGATCCGCTCGATCGGCGTAACGGAGGTTAGCTACTACCGTGGGCGCCGTGAGTTCGGCGGCCTGAAGACGGATCAGGTGAGACGGATGAAGGAGCTTGAGGCCGAGAACGCCCGGCTCCGCCGCGCCGTCGCGGATCTGACGCTCGATGAATAGCCCCTAGATTTGTGGACGCCTTCTTCCCTTATTTTGAGGCAAGGAGGCCATGATGGGGCCCGGTCATTTTACGGACGATTTCAAGCGTGACGCGGTCGCGCAGATCACGGAGCGGGGCTACCCAGTTGCAGAGGTGTCGAAGCGGCTCGGCGTGAGCCAGCACTCGCTCTACGCCTGGAAGCGGAAGTTCTCGAAGCCACCGGCGTCGGCTGGTGTTGACCAGGCTGCGGAGATCCGCCGCCTGAAGGCGGAGCTGGCGCGGGTCACCGAGGAGCGCGACATCCTAAAAAAAGCCACCGCGTATTTCGCCAAGGATGCAAAGTGAGATACGCGTTTGTGGCCGAGCATCGCCGGCAGTTCCCGGTGCGGGCGATGTGTCGCTGTCTGCGCATCCAGCCCAGCGGTTTCTACGCCTGGCTGAAGAACCCGTTGAGCCGGAGAGCTCGGGAGGATGCGCGCCAGATCGAGCTTCTCGACAAGGCCTGGAAGGAGAGCGGCCGGGTCTATGGCTACCGCAAGCTACATGACGATTTGCTGGACCAGGGCGAGACCAGTTGCGCCAACCGCATCGCCCGCCTCGCAAGGCTAGCCGGGATCAAGGCCCAGATTGGCTATCGGCGCCGGCCCGGCTCTCATGGCGGCAAGCCGTCAGTCGTGATCGACAACACCTTGGCCCGACAGTTCGATGTTGATGCGCAAGACAAGGCGTGGGTGACGGACATCACCTATATCAGGACCCAGGAAGGCTTCGCCTATCTGGCCGTGGTGATCGACCTGTTCTCCCGCCGCGTCATTGGCTGGTCCCTGCAGAGCCGGCAGGTCACCGATGTCGTGCTGCAGGCGTTGCTCATGGCGGTATGGCGACGGAAGCCGAAGACCACGGTCCTGGTTCACTCGGATCAAGGCTCCCAGTTCACCAGCATGGATTGGGCAGCCTTCCTGAAGCACCACAATCTTGAGCATTCGATGAGCCGGCGCGGGAACTGCCACGACAACGCGGTAGCAGAAAGCTTCTTCAATCTGCTCAAGCGGGAGCGAATCCGCCGCAAAACCTACCGGACGCGCGAGGAGGCAAGGCAGGACGTGTTCGACTACATCGAGATGTTCTACAACCCCAAGCGCAAGCACGTCAGGAACGGGATGCTGTCACCCGTCGAGTTCGAACGGCAGCACGAGATGTAGCCCGACGGCGTCTACAAAACTCGGGGCTATTCAAACGGCCGGTATTCTGTTCCCGTCTTGACGACGGCATGCGCCACCCGCGCCATCTTGGCGGTGAGCGCGGTCATCGCCTTGCGACGGCGATCGGCATCGTCCACGTGACCGGCCACATAGCGGCCGAGCTTGTCGCGGAAGCTGTTGTCGCATTGGCGCGCGGCGACCTGCGCCGCCATCCAGAAGGTTCGGCGCAGCCGGGCATTGCCGTACTTCGACAGCTTGGTCCGACCGCGGAAGGTGCCGGATTGGCAGGTCGCGAGGTCGAGGCCGCAGAACTTCAGGAACTGGCGGTGATGGCCGAACCGGCGCAGGTCTCCGGCCTCGGCCAGGATTGTCAGAGCGTTGATCGGCCCGATTCCCGGGATACGCCGCAGCAACTGGTAATCGTGATGATCGGCCAACGTGATCTGCGCGATCTCCTCGATCCGGTTGCGCTCCCGGATCAGGCCCCGCGCCTGGGCAATGATCATTCGGAACATCGTAATCGCCGCGCTCTCCTCCGGCACGGGCAACGCGATCGATGAGCAGGCCGTCTCGTAGATATCGTTGATCAGCCGAGCCTTGGAGACCTTGCGGCCGACCAGAGGCCAGGCCTCAGCCACGAACGCTTCCCGCTCCAGTGCGGTGATGCTGCCGGGGGTGGGGAAGCGCTCGATCAGCGCCAGGAACCAATCCGAGCGGCTATTGCCGGCGAAGCGGCCGATCTCCGGAAAGTACAGCGGCAGATAATGCGTCAGGATGCGGTGCCAGGTCTGCGTCTTGGCCTTCGAGATCGTCTCGTGCGTCTTCGACAGCTCCTGGAGATCGTTGATGCCGGCGGCCAACGGATCGACATAGGCCTGCGTCGCGCCGATCCGCAGCATGTGCAGAATGACCTGTGCGTCCTTGGGATCGTTCTTGTCCCAACCGTTATGCAGCGCCTCCCGGGTTCGGGCCAGCGCGACCGAGGAGATCAGCCGCAGTTCGAAGCCTGCCGTCAGAAGCCGGTAAGCGAGCGTGCGATGGTAGTTGCCGGTTGCCTCGAAGCCGACGAGGATCGGTCGTCCGATCGCGGAAAGCTCAGCAGCCAGGCGGTCGTAATCCGGCCTGGTCGCCAACACAGTCATCCGCCGGCGTCGACCGCCTTCAGGTCGTTCGATCAGGACCTCCTGACGGTGCTTGGACATGTCGATCGCTACCAGCACGGCGCCGGTGGGAGTAGAAAAGCGCTTGGTCATGGCCTTGCTCCAAAGTGTTGTCTCGACAACCTCACTTTAGAGACCTGCTGGTCGGCCATGACCGCCGTGACGGCACGCTGCGCTACGCATGGCTGCGCGCGCCGTCAGCCAACGGTCGAGCCCCTTCCCAATGTGCTATGGCCCCGAGTTCGTCGCCAAGGCCGTGCAGGAATGGATCGGCGCGGTCGGCGCCAAGACTGCCTACATCGCTCCCGGCAGCCCCTGGGAGAACGGCTTCATCGAGCCGTTCAATGCCAAGCTCTGGAACGAGCCTCTCGACGGCGAGATCTTCTACACCCTCGCGGAGGCGAAGATCGTTGTCGAAAGCTGGCGCCGGCACTTCAACACCGTGCGCCCACATGGCTCGCTCGGATACAAGCCTCCCGCGCCGGAGGTCTTCATTCCCGCGATGACCGCGCGGGCGGCTGCGCAAACCAGACCGGCTACGCCGCCCCCGCTAGCGCCGAGGCCAACCGTCCACTAACAATCAAGCCGGACCACTCGGCGGGGGCGGATCAGACCCGGCGCCAGTCCAATCCTTCGAACAGGGCCTGAAGCTGGGCCGCCGTCAGCCGCAAGGCTCCGTCCTCGATCTTGGGCCAGCGGAACTCGCCATCCTCCAGACGCTTCGAGACCAGCACCACGCCGGTCCCGTCCCAGAACACCAGCTTCACCCGGTCCGGGCGCTTGGCGCGGAACACGTAGACCGTGCCGGAGAACGGATCGGAGCCCATCGTCTCGCGCACCAGCGCGGCCAGCCCCTCCGCGCCCTTGCGGAAGTCGACCGGCTTCGTCGCGACCATGACGCGGACCGCGCCGGTCGGGCCGATCACGACCCGGCCTTCAACGCGCCCAGCACCGCCGCGATCGTGGCCGGCGAGGCGCCGTTCTCGATCGTCACCCTGACACCGGCCACGTCAATCTCGATGGCCGCCGCCCGGCGCTGCCGAGTGCGCCGCTTCGAGCGTAACGTCGGCGCCGGCCGCTTCGGTACGAAGGCAGGTTCCGGCGTGGCCACTGCCGGCACGAACGCCGGCATCGCCTCCGCGGCTTTGCGGATCTCGCGCCGCCAGGTGAACAACTGCTGCGGCGACAAGGCATGGCGGCGGGCGACGGCGCTCACCGTATCACCAGGCTCGAAGCTCTCCGCTACGATCCGAGCCTTATCCTCAGCCGACCAGTCCCGCCGGCGCCCAGCGCCCGTGAAGACCTCGAACCGCCGAACCGGCTCGTCAATCTCGGCGCTCGATTTAAGCGTAAGCTCTGAAATCGTCATATGTCCAAGCCCTTCAGGCTCGGAACATCAACGTTCAAATCCCCGCACGAAAGGTGGGGTCGCAACGACGCTTACGACCCAGTCGAGTGTCGCCTGCGCCCTCGTCGAAACGCGAGCCGGCATCGCCTTGCTGGACAAGCTCAGCGTTCTCTACAGCCCGGCGAGCCGGGGCCTCGAATTCGTCCCACTCCTCCCCGACGAACGAATCGTCGGCAGGCTCGTCCTGGCGGCCGGGGCGCCACCCACGGCCGCATCGCGCGAGTTCTGCGGCGAATTGCGCGGCCTGATCAAGCAGATCGCGGACGCGGTGCCCGGGTCGGGGCTCGTTCCCGAACCCGCGACGGCATCCGGTCCTTCCTCCTAGCCGCGATTGCGCGAAGCCACCGAAACGCAGGTCTCTACCTCGGGAGACATACGCCGCTCGCCCTGCGCGTGCCTAGCGAAGATCGCCCGGAGATGCTCCAGGAACTCCGCGCTCGCCGGCGGCAAAGTCCTGCCGCGGCGCTTGGCCGCGTGCTGATGGACGCGGATCGACGAGGCATCGATCATCTGGATATCGCCATCGTAAGCGACTGAGACCGCTTGCAGAATGCGCGCCCAGTGACCGGCCTTGCGCGACCGGTTGAAGCGGTTGACGCAAGTCGTATGCGGACCATAGCGCGAAGGGATATCAGCCCATGGCGCTCCGGTGCGCAGGCGCCAGAAGATGCCATTTAGAACGCGCCTGTCGTCCACGCGCGCAACGCCGCGAACCTTCGTCGGCAGAAGCGGCTCGATCACCGACCACTCAAAATCCGTCAGGTCAAACCGTGCCATCTCAACCTCCAGGGCTGAGATCAATGAATCAGAACACCCCTACCGAGAGAACACCGTTTATGGGTATGTGACCTAGAGCAGAACTGGGCCACCTAATGGGGGCAGGCCAGTTTCGGGCCGCGCCAACAACACGGGATCGAGGCGAAACTCACAATCGCCGCAGTTCAACCGATCGCCACCTGGGTCACAAGGCGGTCATTTGAGGCGGAGTTCGATGTAATGATCTTAACTACGGTATCGTGTGCACGCGTGAGATAGTGGTCGTAACGCTCCTGAGCGGCAATGACGTCGCGTTGTTTGATAGCATCGAGAACTCCATGGAGAATAGCGACGGTCGTGCGCTTCTCGTCAACACCAGTGGAGACGGTGAGGATAATCCGGATGTAGGATATGCGATCGAAAATGGATCGCAGCAGGTTGCGAGCGGTGTCGTTGTTGTAGCCGCTCCAAAGCACCTTGAACCGCCCCGGCTTCACCGGAGGCCATTTGGTTTAAGTCACGCCGCCATTTGCTGTTCACCGAGCATGACGTAGTAGCGCGCCTCGGCTTCGGCCGGCGGGATGTTGCCGATAGGCTCCAGCAGT
>NZ_JACXWY010000036.1:0-29789 GCF_014764685.1 Allobosea spartocytisi | reverse complement strand
ACTGCTGGAGCCTATCGGCAACATCCCGCCGGCCGAAGCCGAGGCGCGCTACTACGTCATGCTCGGTGAACAGCAAATGGCGGCGTGACTTAAACCAAATGGCCTCCGGTGAAGCCGGGGCGGTTCAGATCAGCAAGGGAAGCGTTCCAGACCTAACGAGGCGCCATAGCCCATCGATGAACGTCAGTAGTTCCCTTGAACGGGTGCCGAGCGGGTATCGATGCGTCAAGTTTGCCTCGTGATCTATAGGATCGACGTGGGCAGGCTGATTGACTGGTGTTTTTTGTGGAGCCATCGCAGTTCACTTGATGTAGGTGTGCAAAACGTCGACTAATTCGAGCGCGGCATTACGTTCAGCTTCTGTGGGCGTGCGGTTCGCATCGACCATATGCGCTTGAATGTGCCCATTGACGACTTCGGCCATGATTCCGTTGATCGCACCGCGCGTGGCCGTGACTATCCGCATCACGTCGCCGCAACTCTCATCCGCGATGAGGGCCCGTTCAATCGCATCGACCTGACCTCGAAGGCGTCGGACCCTATTCAGCAGCTTCTGCTTCTCAGCCACCGCATGCGCCATCGCGTCCCTCCGCTATACCCGGGTATAGTTGTAATATACCCCCCAGAGTATATATGAATGTCGCGCGAAGTGAAGACCGGCAGGGTTGTTCGCGTCGTGGTCCAGTTCGTCGTGAATTGGATCCGGATTGGCACAGCAGAGGATCATATGAACCCGCGATCTAGCAACGACCCCTCGGAGGGAGATAGTAGGCGTCAGTCACCTGCTATCGACGCTCCGCTGGGTTGCATCATCGCTCGGGTCGGTTCTGCCGACGTAACTGCGCCAGCACTTCGACGCTGAGCACCGTCCGTCCAGGCCACCCGGGTTCGAGCAACTGCTTGAACAGACGGAGGTGGCCATGGCCGCTCATCTCAACATCGACACACGTCGGGCGCCACCGGTGGTCGCCCATGATGATATTCAATTCGCCGGGGTGTTTCCCGGCTTGAAATTGGGCGCTCGCAACTTGGCGAGACCAAAGCTTCTTGCCCATTGGCATCAGGAATCCGATGGCCGGCTGATTGGGGGCTGGCAATTGGAGACATCCGCCACTCTGAAGAATCCTGACGATTGATCATAGCGACACACGGCAATGCCGTGCGCAGCGTAGCGCTGCTGTTGGCAGCAAAGTTCAAACGAAGGGATTAACTAATGAATGCAGTGGTGGCTTTGCTGCCTGCGCGCCCCGCAGGCACTAATACGACTTGCGCGAATACTATCTTCGCCAACGATTTAGAGCAGCTCTACAACGCGCTGAATGATGTGACATTGACGGAGCATGCTCGCACGGCAGAGCTGATGAATGCCGGATTGCGGAAGATCTCGCAGAAGGTTGTCGAGGAGGCTGCCGAGGTCGCTCTCGAGGCGGTGAGGAAGCGGACCCAAAAGACGGTCAGCGAAAGTGCCGATCTTCTCTATCACTTGGTCGTTCTGTGGCACGCACTCAATATTGAACCCAGCGAAGTCTGGGCCGAGATGCGGCGCCGCGTGGAAAGCATGGGCATTGCCGAAAAGCTTCCTAAGCCGCGTCGGGGAACGACTGATCCCGCCCCGGTCAACGACAGCTCGGAAGGAAATCGCGTACCTGCGCCCTGCATCACCGCCAACTCGCGCGCACCAGCACCGTGTCCCGAAGAGCAGCCCGAAAGGACACGGCCATGCGCCTCCTAGTCTGTGGAGGACGTCACTTCGAGGACGCCGAGATGGTGCATCACGAACTAACTGCACTGCATTGGCGAAAGCCAATCAGCGTTGTGGTCCACGGCAGCATTGCAGGCGTCGGCATCATCGCTGAGGCGTGGGCGCGTCGCCATGGGATCGCTGTGGTGCGTTACCCGCCAAATTGGGAGTTTTACGGCAAGAAGGCCGAAGGGCTGCGCAGCGATTTCATGCTGACAGACAGCCGACCCGACTTTGTCGTGGCTTTCCCAGGGGGGCGCCACACCGCCGATCTCGTCCAACGGGCAATCAACGTCGGGCTCGCCGTGCTCGCCATTCCGCCCAACACGGCTGGAGCTTGCCCAGTCGCAAAGCATCCGCCGCAGCGGGGCCAGCCAACAACCGCTTCGCTCTGATCCAGTGAATTCACCCAAAAACGAGCAAAACTCAACGGAGTTTGAAATGTCCGATACCTCTGCGACATCGCTTGAACAAATCGAATTGGCCTCAAGCGCGCCCGCTGTCCTGGATAGCGCGCATATTGGCGACATCCACGGCGCGTTCGGCACCATCCGGCAGCACGACACCGGTGTACGAAAGACTTGGCGGGCTAGGCTGGCGACCTTGATGGCAATCGTCGGCCCGGGACTGATTGTCATGGTCGGCGACAATGATGCCGGCGCTTTTGGAACCTATACGCAGGCAGGTCAGAACTACGGCACCTCTCTGCTGTGGACGTTGATGCTCTTGATCCCGGTGATTTACGTGAATCAGGAGATGGTGTCACGGCTAGGTGCTGTGACGGGCGTTGGCCATGCACGACTGATATTCGAACGTTTCGGAAAGTTCTGGGGTGCCTTCAGCCTTATAGACCTAGTTCTTCTCAACGGACTAACCATTGTAACCGAGTTCATCGGCATCGTATTCGCACTCCAATATTTTGGTTTGCCAAGAGTTCCGGGACTGATTGTCGCGGCGGTGCTCATAGTGGCCGCCGTCAGCACCGGAAGTTTCAAGCGGTTTGAACGCTTCGCGATGGTTTTGGTCTTTGGCAGTCTGTTGCTAATACCTGTGCTCCTCGCCATCCATCCACCAATCGGTGAGATCGCCCATGGACTGCTCGTGCCGCAATGGCCCGCTCACTCCGACATGGCGGCAGTCATGCTGCTTGTCATTGGCATCGTTGGCACGACCGTCGCACCTTGGCAGCTCTTTTTCCAACAAAGCTATGTTGTCGATAAGCGGATCACGCCCGCCTTCAACGGCTACGAGAAAGTCGATCTTTGCCTCGGGATCCTCCTGGTAGTAATCGGCGCCGTTGCCATGATGGCGTTCTGTGCCGCATTGTTTGCCGGACGGCCGGAATTCGGCAATTTCACGGATACAGGTGCGGTGCTTACGGCGCTGGACAAATATGTGGGTCCATATTCGGCGACGATTTTTGCAATCGCTCTTTTGGATGCTTGCCTCATCGGCGCAGCAGCCGTCTCGCTCTCGACGTCTTATGCGATCGCCGACGTCCTCAGGGTGAGGCACTCATTGCATCGCAAAGTCACGGATGCCATCGGATTCTACGTTGCTTACGGGATTCTCATATTCATTGCCGCAGGCCTTGTTGCCTTCGCAAGTGATGCGCTGCTGGGCCTCTTTGTCAGTGCCGTGCAGGCTCTCGCTGGCGTGCTGCTACCAAGTGCCACGGTCTTCCTGCTCCTCCTTTGCAACGACAAGGCGGTTGTCGGCCCCTGGTCCAACGGTCCTAAGCTCAATGTATTCACCGGAGCAATAATCTGGTCCCTTGTGTTGCTCTCGATCATCCTCACCGTGGCGACCGTCTTCCCAGATGTGGCTGACAGCACAATTCTGAAAATACTGATTGGCGGCTCTTTGCTGGGGCTTTGCGGGTTCGTCTTTTCGTTCGCAGCACGCAAGCGTAGTTATGACGTGCCCGCTGCCGCATATGGCAACGATCAAGATCACCGCTTCGCCAAGATGACGATGCTCGAGCGCCGGAACTGGCGCATGCCGCCGCTTAATCGGCTGCCTGCCCTGCATATGACGTTGATGACGAAGGTCTGGATGGGCGTGCTACGCGGCTATCTTCTGATTGCTGTCGCGCTGATCGGCTTCAAGGTCTTCGTCGCCGCGACCGGCGTCGAGGTCAGCATCCCCCAGATCGGCGGAACGCCAACCAGCAACGACGCTGCTACAAGCAATACCGGCTCGAAGTAGCACGCAAGAAGGCGGGTGACGACGTTGACGCACGGGCGCGAGCACCGACATGTCCGCAATAGCCTCGCGGACGTTGCTATACCCCGCGTCGTCGCCTGCCAACCAAAACGAAAAGGAAACAATCTGAATAGACAAAACTCTTTTGTTCTAACTAGCTGATGGGGGCGCCTCATGTCTGAACAATTCAAGACTCTTCCCGAACGCATCCAGGCGCTTTCCGATGCAACTTCTTGTAGTTCTTTTTCGCTGACCTCAGTCGAGCAGACCAAGGGCTTTCAGATTATCGCTTTTGTCGACAGCTGTTTCGGCGATTCTCAATGCGAGATCGATGCTTGCGGATTGATCGCCGCTATGCTGATCGCTTTTGCCAAAGCGCGCAGCGATCCGTTCACGTTTCATTATTTTGCAACGCGTGCTCTCCATGACGGACTAGAACGTTGCATCGCTATCCTTGTCCAACGCGGCGAAAGGCTGCCCGTTGTCGCCTATGCGCTCATCGCAAATTATATCCGCTGGACGGCTCGACGCCGAGAGATGGCTTTAGCCGCGGCGTTTGAGCGTCTGCGCCTTTATCCGACACTTCCAAACATGTTGATCTGGCCGCCGAAGCGCACGCCAGGATAGCGTGCCAGCGCCTGAGATTCATCGAACAAAAAAAAGCCGTGGCAGATTTTCTCAAAGGAGACCCAAAACAATGAGTAATCAACTATCGCATTGGCCTCCGCCACTTCGGATCCGCCTTCTGCTTTTTGTGGTGTCTCGCATCGAACACTTTCTCCTCTTAAGGTGTCCGAAAGGTCGCATCAGGCGATTGGGATTGGCTTGGGTCGACCAGATTCATGCGCGCGTGCGCAAAAAGCTCAGCCGTGCAGAGCTACCCGAAACGCGTTGATGTTTCTTCCGCGTTCGATCGCGCGTCAAATAGCCTTGAATCAGCGCTGAATGGTGAGGAAGCCTACAAATCTCTTTCCGCGCCGATCGGTCCGTCACCGTGATCTATAATCGACGAGGGCTTCATTGCGCCGCGCCGGTGTTAAACTGTCAAGGAGGGCGTTGGCCTTCTCAATTACCTTGCTGCCGATCTCGCGCTGTTGCCCTTGATTGGCTTTTCGGGCGCCCTCGGCGAACACCGATTCCGCGGGGAGTACCGCCGCAGCAAATGCGGCGGCGGCCAAAACCGATCTAAGAAACATAGGCTACTCTACTCGGCTGGGGTTCATGGCTGCAAAGATGCTATCGTACGTACCGTCCCGTTCAGCCTAACGCCGTGCATGATCCCGATTAAGAAGGATCTCACCCCCCGGATGATCTCCGCGATCGAGGATGTCCATCACCTCCACAACAAATGCATTGAGCGGTCATTGTGCGAGGATCAGACGCTTGCGCAGAGCCGGTCAAGCTCCGCGAGCGTATTGGCGTATCGTGCGTCCGACACCGCCGTTCTCCTGTATTTGCACGCTACACTACTACGTCGATGAATCTTTGTTGAATCGCCCCGAAATCTGGCCCCTTTAATCATCCCCGTCTGGGGAAGGACTGTATCGGCCCCGATAGAAACGGGGCACTATGACAGCATCACACCACAATTCGGAAGGCCTCGCGCGCGGCGCAAGGATGCTGCGCACTGCGCTCGGTCCTGCAATCGCGCGCTATCTTGATGACGCCAGCATCGTCGAGGTGATGCTCAATCCCGATGGGCGCCTCTGGATCGACCGACTCTCCGAAGGACTTTCCGATACCGGTGAGCGGCTGTCACCAGCGGACGGCGAACGTATCGTTCGCTTGGTTGCGCACCATGTCGGAGCCGAGGTTCATGCTGGTGCTCCTCGGGTATCCGCAGAGTTGCCTGAAACCGGCGAGCGGTTCGAAGGCCTGCTGCCACCCGTCGTCGCTGCCCCCGCATTCGCGATCCGTAAGCCCGCTGTCGCGGTGTTCACGCTCGACGACTACGTCGCGGCCGGCATCATGTCAGCGACGCAGGCCGAGATACTCCGCCGGAGTGTCTCCTCACGCGCCAACATCCTCGTCGCCGGCGGGACATCCACCGGCAAGACGACGCTGACAAACGCGTTGCTCGCCGAAGTTGCGAAGACCGCCGATCGCGTCGTCCTCATCGAAGACACCCGCGAACTGCAATGCGCCGCGCCGAACCTCGTGGCGATGCGAACAAAAGATGGCGTTGCCTCACTTTCCGATCTCGTTCGCTCTTCGCTGCGTCTGCGGCCCGATCGCATACCCGTTGGCGAAGTGCGCGGCGCCGAAGCGCTCGAACTGCTCAAGGCCTGGGGCACCGGCCATCCTGGCGGGGTCGGCACCATCCACGCCGGCAGCGCGATCGGCGCACTGCGCCGCATGGAGCAGCTCATTCAGGAGGCAGTCGTCACGGTCCCGCGCGCATTGATCGCGGAAACGATCGACCTCGTTGCCGTCCTCTCCGGTCGCGGGTCCGCGCGGCGACTCTCCGAACTCTCGCGCGTCGAAGGCCTCGGTCTCGACGGCGACTACCGCATCGCGCCGGCCACCACGGATGGCGACGGCAGCTCGAGCTTGTTCGTCCCAGCACCTGAAGGAGAAAGCCTGTGATCCAACGCCTGCGGCGCGCGCGCCATCATCTCGTCTTGACCGTTTCCATCGCCACTCTGTCGGCGGTGATGGCAGCCCCCGCTCACGCTTCCGGTTCGTCGATGCCGTGGGAACAGCCTCTCCAACAGATCCTGCAGTCGATTGAAGGTCCCGTGGCGAAAATCATGGCGGTGATCATCATCATCGTTACCGGCCTGACGCTGGCCTTCGGCGATACCTCCGGCGGCTTCCGCAGGTTGATCCAGATCGTGTTTGGTCTCTCGATTGCCTTCGCCGCGTCGAGCTTCTTCCTGTCGTTCTTCTCGTTCGGCGGCGGGGCGCTGGTCTGATGACGGGCGCTGTCGATCAGGGCGGCGACGTCCCAGGCTATACCGTCCCCGTTCACCGGGCACTGACCGAGCCGATCCTGCTCGGCGGCGCCCCACGGGCTATCGCCATCATGAACGGGACGCTCGCTGGCGCGGTCGGCCTAGGGCTTCGCCTCTGGCTGGTGGGGATCGCGATCTGGGCGATCGGCCACGTCACCGCGGTGTGGGCTGCCAAGCGCGATCCGCTCTTCGTCGACGTTGTGCGCCGCCATCTGCGCGTCCCCGCACACCTTTCGGTCTGAGGGGAGCGCGGCCATGATGAACCTTGCCGAATATCGCAATCGCAACAGCCGCCTGGCCGACTTCCTCCCCTGGGTCGCGCTGGTGGGCTCCGGCATCGTCCTCAACAAGGACGGCAGCTTTCAGCGCACCGCGCGGTTTCGCGGCCCCGATCTCGACAGCGCCGTACAGGCTGAGCTAGTCGCCATCGCCGGCCGCCTCAACAATGCGTTCCGTCGCCTTGGATCAGGCTGGGCAATCTTCGTCGAGGCGCAGCGGCAAGCTTCGAACCTCTATCCCGACAGCCGCTTTCCCGATCCCGCCTCGGCGCTGGTCGACGCCGAGCGCAAAGCGGATTTCGAGGAAGCTGGCGCACATTTCGAGTCGAGCTATTTCCTGACCTTCACCTATCTGCCGCCGGCCGAGGACGCCGCGCGCGCGGAATCCTGGCTCTATGAAGGCCGGGAAAAGTCGGGCCTCGACC
This sequence comes from Allobosea spartocytisi, assembly GCF_014764685.1. Classification (NCBI taxonomy): domain Bacteria; kingdom Pseudomonadati; phylum Pseudomonadota; class Alphaproteobacteria; order Hyphomicrobiales; family Alloboseaceae; genus Allobosea; species Allobosea spartocytisi. The sequence goes on along the minus strand of NZ_JACXWY010000036.1, from coordinate 22,186 downwards.
CCAACGAGGTGATGACCGGGTTCGCCGATCGCACCGATCGCATCCTGCGCCTGGTCGAAGCCTTCATGCCCGAATGCCGCTGGCTTGATGACGCGGAGACGCTCACCTATCTCCACGGCTGCGTCTCGACCAAACGGCACCGTGTCCGCGTCCCCGAAACGCCGATCTATCTCGACGCGCTGCTCGCCGACCAGCCGCTCACCGGCGGGCTCGAGCCGCGCCTTGGCGCGTCGCATCTGCGCATCCTCACCGTCACAGGCTTTCCAACGGCGACGACACCTGGCCTGCTCGACGAGCTGAACCGTCTCGCATTTCCGTATCGTTGGTCGACGCGGGCGATCCTGCTCGACAAGACCGACGCGACCAAGCTGCTGACCAAGATCCGCCGGCAATGGTTCGCCAAGCGCAAGTCGATCGCCGCGATCCTCAAGGAGGTAATGACCAACGAGGCGTCCGTCCTCGTGGACACCGACGCCGCGAACAAGGCCGCCGATGCCGACATGGCGCTCCAGGAACTCGGCGCCGACTATGCCGGGATGGCCTACGTCACCGCGACGGTGACGGTGTGGGACGAGGATCCGCGCGCTGCCGACGAGAAGCTGCGCCTCGTCGAGAAGGTCATTCAGGGCCGCGACTTCACTGCCATGGCCGAGACGATCAACGCGGTGGACGCCTGGCTCGGATCATTGCCCGGCCACGTCTATGCGAACGTCCGCCAGCCGCCGATCTCCACGCTCAATCTCGCCCACATGATCCCGCTGTCGGCGGTGTGGGCGGGGCCGGAACGGGACGAGCATTTTGCAGCGCCCCCACTGCTCTTCGGCAAGACCGAAGGCTCCACCCCGTTCCGGCTTTCGCTTCACGTCGGCGACGTCGGCCACACGCTGATCGTTGGCCCGACCGGCGCGGGCAAGTCGGTCCTGCTGGCGCTGATGGCGCTGCAGTTCCGACGCTATGCTCGCGCCCAAGTCTTCGCCTTCGACTTCGGCGGCTCGATCCGCGCGGCGGCGCTCGGCATGGGCGGCGATTGGCATGACCTCGGCGGCGATCTCAGTGACGGCGCGACCGATAACGTCAGCCTTCAACCGCTCGCCCGCGTTCACGACGTGCCCGAGCGCGCCTGGGCGGGCGACTGGATCGTATCGATCCTGACCCGCGAGGGCGTGGCGATCACGCCCGAGGTGAAGGAGCATATCTGGACGGCGCTGACCTCGCTGGCATCGGCGCCCGTCGAGGAGCGCACGATCACCGGCCTGGTCGTGCTGCTCCAGTCGAACGATCTCAAACAGGCGCTCAGGCCCTATTGCGTCGGCGGTCCCTACGGCCGGCTGCTCGACGCTGAACGCGAGTATCTTGGCTCGGCGTTCGTTCAAGCGTTCGAGACTGAGGGGCTGATCGGCACCGGCGCGGCGCCGGCGGTTCTCTCCTATCTCTTCCATCGGATCGAAGATCGGCTCGACGGTTCGCCGACTCTTCTCATTATCGACGAAGGCTGGCTGGCGCTGGACGATGACGGTTTCGCCGGCCAGCTCCGCGAATGGCTGAAGACGCTGCGCAAGAAGAACGCCAGCGTCATCTTCGCCACGCAATCGCTCAGCGACATCGACGGCTCGGCCATCGCGCCTGCCATCATCGAAAGCTGCCAGACCCGGCTTCTGCTGCCGAACGAGCGCGCGATCGAGCCGCAGATCACGGCGATCTATCGGCGCTTCGGCCTCAACGACCGCCAGATCGAGATCATCGCGCGGGCAATGCCCAAGCGCGACTATTACTGCCAGTCGCGGCGCGGCAACCGCCTCTTCGAGCTCGGTCTGTCCGATGTCGCGCTCGCTCTGTGCGCCGCGTCATCGAAGACCGACCAGGCGGCCATTGCCCGCATCGTCGCCGAACACGGCCGCGACGGCTTCCTCGCCGCATGGCTCGATCACCGTGAGGTCGGTTGGGCCGCCGATCTCATCCCCACGCTCACCAACAAGGAGACGTCCCAATGAAACTGCGCAATTCCCGCGCAGCGCGTTTTGCTGCCGCGCTGCTGACCGCTCCCGTCGCGCTCGCGCCCATGCTGGCGACGCCCGCTCACGCCATCATCGTATTCGATCCCTCGAACTATGCGCAGAACGTGCTCACGGCGGCGCGATCGCTTCAGCAGATCACCAACCAGATCACCTCGCTTCAGAACGAAGCGCAAATGCTGATCAACCAGGCACGCAACCTTGCGAGCCTGCCGTTCTCGTCGCTGCAACAGCTTCAGCAGTCCGTCCAGCGCACGCAGCAGCTTCTCAACCAGGCGCAGAATATCGCCTACGACGTCCAGCAGATCGACCGGATGTTCCAGCAGAAGTACGGGAACGTCTCGCTGTCCGCTTCGGATCAGCAACTCGTCACCGATGCCCGCTCGCGCTGGCAGAACACGGTCGGCGGCCTGCAGGACGCAATGCGGGTGCAGGCGGGCGTCGTCGGCAACATCGACACCAATCGCACGCAGATGTCGGCGCTGATCGGCCAGAGCCAGGGCGCGACCGGCGCGCTGCAGGCGACGCAGGCCGGCAACCAACTCCTTGCGCTCCAGGCGCAGCAACTCGCGGATCTCACCGCCGTCGTGGCGGCCAACGGCCGGGCGCAGGCCTTGCAGTCGGCCGAGCAGGCCGCCGCCGCCGAACAGGGCCGCGAGCAGCGCCGGCGTTTCCTGACGCCGGGCTCGGGCTACCAGCCCGGCAATGCCCGCATGTTCCCGAACAGCGGCAACTGAGGCTGGCACGATGGACGGCAAGACCCTCGCTCGCGTCGGCGCCATCGTCTTCGTCGCGGTCGCCATCACGGCGACCGCGATCGAGATGAACCGCAAGGACGTTTCGACGGACGTCCTCGCGACGCAGGGCCGTCCGGTCACAACATCGGATCCTCTCGCCGCCGAATTGCTTCGTTGTTCCGAGATCGGCGAGGCCGGCACGCGCGATCCCAATTGCCTGAAGGCATGGGCAGAGAACCGGCGCCGCTTCCTCGGCCAGCCGGCCCCCGTTTCATCACCATCGCCGGTTGCGCCGACCACGCTGTTTCCAAGCGCGCCCGCGTCGGCCGCTCCCATCCACAAAGACAGTGCGCCAGCGGACGTGACCGGGCCTGCGATGCAGGCCGAGCCCGCTCAGCCAGAGGTTCGCTGACATGGGCGGCACCGGTGTCATCGACCATTTCCTCGAGGTCTTCACTCGCTACATCGACGGAGGATTCGGGCTGCTCGGCGGCGAAGTCGGTTTCATCGCCACCACCTTGATCGTCATCGACGTCACGCTCGCCGCGCTTTTCTGGTCATGGGGCGCCGACGACGACATCATGGCGAGGCTGGTCAAGAAGACGCTCTTCGTCGGTGTCTTCGCCTACCTGATCTCCAACTGGAACAATCTCGCCCGCATCGTCTTCGAGAGCTTCGCGGGCCTCGGCCTGAAGGCTTCGGGAACGGGCTTTGCCGTGAGCGATCTCATGCGCCCCGGCAAGGTGGCGCAGACTGGTCTCGATGCCGGCCGGCCGCTGCTCGACTCCATCTCCAGCCTGATGGGCTACTGGTCGTTCTTCGAGAACTTCATCCAGATCGCCTGCATGTTTTTCGCCTGGGCGCTGGTGCTGCTGGCGTTCTTCATCCTGGCGATCCAGCTCTTCGTCACCCTGATCGAGTTCAAGCTGACCACGCTCGCCGGCTTCGTCCTCATTCCCTTCGGCCTGTTCGGCAAATCGGCGTTCATGGCCGAGCGCGTGCTCGGCAACGTCATCTCCTCCGGCATCAAGGTGCTGGTGCTCGCCGTCATCATCGGCATCGGCTCGACGCTGTTCTCCGAGTTCACCTCGGGCTTCAACGGCGCAACGCCATCGATCGACGATGCCATGGCGATCGTGCTTGCCGCGCTGTCGCTGCTTGGTCTCGGCATCTTCGGTCCCGGCATCGCTAACGGCCTCATCTCCGGTGGCCCGCAGCTCGGCGCCGGCGCGGCCATTGGCACTGGTCTTGCCGCCGGCGGCGTTGTCGCAGCAGGCGCGGCCGCTGCCGGCGCCGTCGTGACAGGCGGCGCTGCACTTGCTGGCGGCGCTGCCGCCGCCGCGCGTGGCGGTGCAGCCCTCGCCGGTGGCGCCTCCACCGCCTACAGCCTCGGCGCGGCCGGCCAGGCCGGCGCATCCGGCGTCGCGTCGGGTCTTGGCAGTGTTGCCAGCACCGGCGCGAAGGCGGCCGTCTCACCGCTGAAGCGCGCAGCCGGTCGTGCCGCCGACAGCCTGAAGCAGAGCTATCAGGCCGGTGGCCAGGCCGCGACGGAGATCGCCACCGGCGCATCCGGTGCTGCGACGACCGCCACCGCGGAGGCCGCATCTCCCGGAGCTGCGTCTTCCACCAGCGACGGGCCGCCGGCCTGGGCGAAACGCATGAAGCGCTCGCAGCAGATGTCCCATGGCGTTCAGGCCGCCGCCCACGCCGTGCGTAGCGGCGACAGCCATGGCGGCGGCTCCTCCGTCAACCTCTCCGAAAGCGACTGACCATGTTCAAGCGACCATCCACCCACTACGGCAAAGCCCCTCAGCCCGAGACTCCCTATCAGCGCGCCGCTCAGGTCTGGGACGATCGCATCGGCTCCGCCCGCGTGCAGGCCCGTAACTGGCGCTACATGGCCTTCGGATCATTGGCCCTCGCGGGCGGCCTTTCGGCCGCGCTGGTCTGGCAGTCCGCCAACGGCTCGATCGTGCCTTGGGTAGTGCAGGTCGACCGGCTCGGCCAGGCGCAGGCGATCGCGCCGGCGACCGCCGACTATCAGCCAAACGATCCGCAAATCGCCTTCTACCTCGCGCGCTTCATCGAGCAGGTCCGCTCGATCCCGTCCGACGCCATCATCGTGCGGCAGAACTGGCTGCGCGCCTACGACTTCACGACACAGGGTGGCGCGCTCGCGCTGAACGATTATGCGCGCGCCAACGACCCCTTCACCAAGGTCGGCAAGCAGCAGATCGCGATCGAAGTGTCGTCGGTGATCCGCGCCTCGCCGTCGAGCTTCCGCATCGCCTGGATCGAGCGACGCTATCAGGACGGCTCACTGGCCTCCACCGAACGCTGGTCCGCGATCCTCACCGTCGTCGTGCAGCCCCCACGCGACGCCGACACGCTGCGGAAGAACCCACTCGGAATCTACATCAACGCCATCAACTGGTCGAAGGAGCTTGGACAATGACGCCCGCACTCCGCAAAGCCGCCCCTTGGAGTGCAGGGCTCCCGGCTTTGCTCATCCACGTAGTTCCGGTTTTCCGCAAATCCGCTTTGCCGGGAATCTTGCTCGCCGGTTCGGCGCTGGCAGGGTGCGCCACTCACACCCCGCCGCCGGAGATTTCCTACGACAATGCGGTGCCGGCTGTGCAGACCTCCGATCCGCCAGCGCCCGTCCGGGTGGTGGAGCTTCCCAAACCGCTCCCGCTGCCTGGTCAGTTGAAGCCCATCGGCAAGGACGGCAAGCCCGAGCCGGAACCGTCCGATCCCGCCGCGCGCGTCAACCAGGCCAATGCCGCAGCGCGCGTCCAGCCCGTCCGCAACGGCTTCATCAACTCGATGCAGGTCTATCCCTTCGTCGATGGCGCGCTCTATCAGGTCTACGCCTCGCCGGGGCAGATCACCGACATCGCGCTTCAGCCCGGCGAGCAGCTCGTCGGCTCCGGTCCTGTCGCCGCTGGCGACACAGTGCGCTGGATCATCGGCGATACCGAGAGCGGCGTTGGCGCGGCCAAGCAGGTCCATATCCTCGTGAAGCCAACGCGGGCCGAGCTGATGACCAATCTCGTCATCAACACCGACCGGCGCACCTATCACATGGAGCTGCGCGCGACGCCATCGACCTATATGGCATCGGTGTCTTGGCAATATCCGCAGGACCAGCTCATCGCGCTGCGCCGCCAGAACAGCCAAGCCGAGGCCGCGCAGCCGGTGTCGGGCGGCATCGATCTCGCCCGTGTCAATTTCCGCTACGAGGTGACCGGCGACCGCGCACCGTGGCGGCCGCTGCGCGCCTTCGATGACGGCAAGCAGGTGTTCATCGAATTCCCCCGCGGCATCGGACAGGGCGAGATGCCGCCCTTGTTCGTGGTCGGACCGGAGGGCGACACCTCCGAGCTGGTGAACTATCGCGTGCGCGGCAACTACATGATCGTCGATCGACTGTTCGCCGCCGCCGAACTGCGGTTCGGCGCGGGCAAGAACCAGAAGCGTGTCCGCATCTCCCGCACCGACGGGAGGCCGGCATCGTGAGCGACGAACGCGATCCCGAAAAGGAGGAAGGCCGGACGCCCGGTTCGGCGCCCCAGCCTCAGCCGACCGACGACGACGCTCGGCCGCTGACCGGCGAGCCGGCCGCGACCATGCGGCTGCGCGCCGAGCCGCCGCGTGTGACCCGCCTGTCCCGCAAGGTGCTGGCCGGTCTGGGTCTTGCGGCAAGCCTCGGTGTCGGTGGGGCGCTGATCTATGCGCTCCAGACTCGTCACAGCGGCCAGGGTCAGGAGCTTTACTCTACGGACAACCGCTCGACACCGGACGGTCTGGCTGGATTGCCGAAGGATTATTCCGGCGTCCCGAAGCTCGGCCCGCCGCTGCCCGGCGACCTCGGTCGCCCGATCCTCAACGCGCAGAACGGTGGCACAGTGCCGCCGATCGGCGCACCGGCATCAGGTCCGACGGGACCGAGCCCCGAGGAACAGCGCCGGGCGCAGGAACTGGAGGCGGCTCGGACCGCACGGCTGTTCGCATCCACCGAGACTCGGCCCGCTACGGCTGGAGCTTCGACACAGCCGACTGCGACCGCCACGCCGTCGGCCGATCTCGCCAGCCTCGGCCTTGCGCCGCAGCCAGCGACACCCTCCGCGCAGGATCGTCAGCTCGCATTCCTCAATCAGACGCCCGACAAGCGCACTGTCTCGCCGGATCGCGTTGCCGCGCCAGCGTCGAAGAACGTCCTGCAGGCCGGCGCCGTCATCGCGGCCGCGCTCATCACCGGCATCCGCTCCGACCTGCCGGGTCAGATCACCGCACAGGTGACGGAGAACATCTATGACAGCCCGACCGGCAAGATCCTGCTTGTGCCACAGGGCACGCGCGTTATCGGCCAGTATGACAGTGGCGTCGGCTTCGGTCAGAGGCGCATACTTCTCGTCTGGAACCGGCTGATCTTCCCCAATGGCCGCTCCATCGTTCTGGAGCGTCAGCCTGGTGCGGACGCCGAGGGCTATGCGGGCCTTGAGGATGGCGTCGACTATCACTGGGGCGAACTGTTCAAGGCCGCTGCACTTTCCACGATTCTGAGCATCGGTGCGGAGGCGGGCTCGTCTGGCCAGGACAGCGATATTGTGCGGGCGCTGCGACAGGGTGCCTCCAATAGCGTCAGTCAAACCGGCCAGCAGATCGTCCAGCGCCAGCTCAACATCGCACCGACCCTCACCATCCGGCCAGGCTTGCCCGTCCGCGTCATCGTCACCCGCGATCTCGTTCTCGAACCCTACGGAGGCTGACATGACCAAGCTGAAATTGGGAGCGATCGTCGACGACAAACCGGTGAAGGTCACGGTGGAGTTACCGGCAAGCCTGCATCGCGACCTAACGGCCTACGCAGAAATTCTCGGCCGCGAAGCGAGGCAACCGCCGGCCGATCCCGTTCGCCTCATCGCTCCGATGCTGGAGCGGTTCATAGCCACGGATCGGGGATTTGCGAAAGCGAGGAAGTCAAAAGAACTGCCGAAACCGTCTGAATGATTGTGGCGGCAGCCGAGCGCGACATTGAACGCGCAAGACTGAGGAGGCGGCGCCAGGCCGGGTTATCATTCCGCGGCGACCACACCGCGCAGAACGGCAGAACCTCGCCGGCAAGCTGCCGATAGGCAGTTCCCGGAAACTGAGCCGCCGTCCCGGCCTCGCTCATGACCGTGACGCCTTGGCCGATCGCCACAAGCGACAGGAGATTGTCCCTCCCGACGTATTGGGTATCGATTTCTGGGTGACGCCCAAGATCGGCGAGGCGTTGAACCAAATAGTCGTGAATTTCCGATCCAGGGGCACCGTCACTTACAATGAATCTCTCGTCCACAAGATCACGCCAGCCAAGCTCCGATTTCTCAGAGAGAGGATGATCGCTGGGAAGTACGGCGAATACTCGCTCGGACCAAAGTTGCTCTGTTTCACAGTCCGACCACTGTGTGGTTCCCGTGATAAAAGCCACATCGAGTTGAAGTCGCCGGATCGAGGCAACGTGATCCGCAGGATCGCCGTCAAAAAATTCGACCCGTACACTTGCATGCTCCTTGCCGTAGGCTCCCAGCAGATCGGACAGGAATCCAGACGCGAGCGACGAAAAGATGCCGACCTTGATATGCCCCCGCTCGGAGCGACCTATGGCGGCCACATCCTTCGCGCCGCAGTCGATCTGTTGAAGTGCTTTGCGTGCTCGACGCACAAACTGCTGTCCTGCCAACGTCAGGCAGACGCCGCCGTTGTGCCTCTGAAATAGGGAAGCGCCGAGTTCGTCTTCGAGATCGCGAACGCGACGGCTGATCGCCGATTCCTGTATTCCCAAGGCCAAGGCCGCCTTTCGGAAGCTGCCATATTCGGCCGCCGCAAGAAAATACCGGATCTGGCGGAATTCAAGCATCGGTCAATTGCGACCGAGATCTATTCGAAATGATTCCTGGCCTCGCGACGGTCCATCGTCCGCTCGTTGCGAGCATCGCTCTGTAAGCACCATCTACCACGACCATCGCGCCCCGACCGCAGCTAAGGCAAGACCTCCCGATTCTCACCCTAGAATAGACGGCTACAGACGCTCATTGGCCGATGATCTTATATAGATTCGATATACCAACGTATCTTCGAAATATACCGTGTTCTGAAAGGGGGGGGGTGGCACGCCCGCGCAGATCGCGCACCAGTTCGCGGTGCAGGGGCTCTCCTCTCAGTCGAGATTCAAACGCTCAAACTGTCCGACATTCTAACAAGGTCAATAATCGTCTTGGCCTGCATCTTCTGCATGAGATGGCTACGGCGAACCTTCACCGTGATCTCGCTAACATTCAGGTCGGCGGCGATTTGTTTATTGAGGAGGCCCTTTACAACGAGCTTGAAAACGTCTCGTTCGCCGGGCGTCAATGTCTCCCAACGCGCATTCAAATCCAGCGAACGCGCTTCGCTCTCGCGCCTTCGCCGGTCTTTTTCGATCGCTTGTTGGATAGCATCCAGCAGGTCTTGGTCGCGAAACGGCTTGGTCAAGAACTCGAAGGCGCCATTCTTGATGGCGTTCACGCCCATCGTGATGTCCCCATGTCCCGTGATGAATATCGTCGGCAGATGAATGCCGTATTCAGGCATTTGCCGATGAAAATCGATCCCGCTTTGTCCGGGCATTCTCACATCGAGCAGCAGGCAGCCGGGCGCGTCCGGCATGGAGCTTTCCAGAAATTCGGCAACCGAGCTATACGAGCGCACCTGTAGCCCAACGGATGCGAGCAAATCTTCGAGCGCGGCGCGAACGGACCGATCGTCATCGATGACATAGACGATGGGCTGCGGCCGCGAATCCGCCGTCGGTTCATTTTTCATCAGGCTGCCTCCATGTGGCGCGGCAGGCGCACCTCAAATACGGTCCCGCCTCCAGGGACTGGAGCCGCGGAAATCTGTCCGCCATTCGCTTCAACGATCGTCTGACTGATGGTAAGGCCAAGACCCATGCCTCCCTCTTTCGTCGTCCAGAAGGCGTCAAAGAGGTGCTCACGAGCTCCCGGCGCCAGACCGGTGCCGGAATCGGCCACCGCGAGAACGATCGCATCCCGTCCATCCTGCGAGGCGGCAATTCGCAGACGACGCTCGGGCAATGCGCGGTCCGACATCGCCTCGGTCGCATTGAGGACGAGATTGCTGATGACCTGCTGGATCTGGACCCGATCGGCAAAAACGCGAGGTAGGCCGTCATGCAGGTCCAGTTGCAAGGCGACGCCGCCACGCTCGATCTCGCCGCGCGACAAGGTCGCGATTTCCATGACAGCTTCCCTGAGGTCGAATGGTTGTCGGCGCGGCGCCTCGCCCTTCGAAAGGGCGCGAATGCGCGCGATGACCTGGCTTGCCCGGTTGGCATCGCTGACGATGCGGTCGAGCGCGAGGCGGGCCTTGTCGAGATTTGGCGGCTCCTGGGCAAGCCATCGGGTGCACGCGCCGCCGCTGGCGACGACGGCAGCCAGGGGCTGGTTGACTTCGTGCGCGATCGACGCCGACAGTTGACCGAGCGTCGTGACCCGCGCAATTCGCAAAAGCCGATCGCGCGCCTCCAGCGCCTCGGCCTTCGCAGCCACCATCCTTAAACTGAGATAGGTTGTAACGCCGATCGCAACGATACTAATCCCGGTATTGACGATGCCGACCTCATACGCACCGGAGTGGGTCAAGAAAAAACTGATCAGGGTCAGCGCGACACAAATGCAAGCGAGGGCCACTACAGCCGTGCCAGACAAGATGCGTGTCGCAACGAGAATGACCGCTGTGTAGAATACGGCCGCTGCGATGGCGTAGTCCGTGACCGTATCGGCGATAAAAATGCCGGCCATCGCAACGCCCATCGCGATCAACGTCAGCGCCGATCCGGGACGTATATCATTGGCGATCTTGAGCATTGTTCACCTTCTCGATCAACTTACCTACTTTCAATATTCTTCCCTGGAGAATCTACTCCGCCGTGTACCTAGATAACTATTGCTTCTCGGTCACTCGCCTGGCTCGAACCGCCACCGAGCAGATGTTACCAGCGGCTCCAGACTGAGACGACCGATAATCTGTTCCAAAAGGCGATCCTGCCGAGTGTCGGCTCGCACTGTCGCGCTCACCTGGACTCGGTTTGTGTCCTCGATATTCGTGCTTTCGAGGTCGCGGATGTGCAGCGCACCGGCGAGATCGCGAAGAAGAAGCGCCCGAACATGCGCCTCAGCCTCTCCATGGCAGATGATGCTGATCGCATATGCGCTGTCCAACGGGCTTGCGGCGAATGACTGGCGCTCAACGAGGCGCACGAGCGGGCGCAGAACTGCGTTGACGGCGATGACGAACGTCGTCGCAATCAATGCATGAAAGAAAAATCCGGCCCCACACAGCGCGCCGATCGCGGCGGAGCACCACAGCGTCGCGGCGGTGTTGAGCCCGCGCACATTCAACCCTTCCTTGAAGATGATGCCGGCGCCCATAAAGCCGATGCCGGAAACAATCTGGGCCGCAACGCGCGTCGGGCTCGCCTCGCCGGGGAACAGCCCGGCAAAGAGGACGAAGATGGCCGCGCCGAGCGCGACGAGGGTATTGGTTCGCAGCCCGGCCAGGCGCTGGCGCCATTGCCGTTCGAAGCCGATCAAGCCGCCAAGAAGGAATGCGCCCCCGAGCGTGAGTGCGGTGTGGCCAAGGCTTTGCCAATCCATCTGAATGTGTTCCCATCTCGTTGCGTCGGTCGCGCCCTCCCGAGGCGCAAGCCCGCGCTATTGCTGGAATTGCCACTCCACTCGCTGTCAGAATTCGGCGTGGGCGCGAAGCGACAGAATCGAGGCTGGTCCGCGGTCGGCGTTGTAGGCGGGGTTTGCAACAAACTGATAGTCGAAGGTGACGGTGCTCCAGCCGTTGACCCGCAAGGCGTAATACGCCTCGACGATCGACTCGTGGCCGTAGCGCAGTCTCCCATCACCGATCAGCAACCCCGTGCCTCCGGCGGCGAGGAAGTTACGATGTGCACTCGAGAGGCCGTTGACCGCAGCACCGACTCCGATCGTGTCCGCAGGCCGTCCCCATGCAGAACCCTTTAGGGAGAAACCACCGGAAATGCTGCGGTCGATGTCCGTGAAGGAGAGGATTTCGGTGCGGCCGTCGTTCCAGCTTGCACGGGCGAAAAGCCCGAGGTCAGCTGTCAAAGCCTGTTCGATATTTCCATAAAAGCCATACTTATTCTGATTGCGGCGCAGGGCCGTCATCGCATCGTTGATATCTGTTTGAGGGCTCGCTTGCGCGAGGTTGATAGCGTCGCGATACGCGCCGGTGTAACCACGGTTGATGAAAGCGCCGATCCGAACCTTACCCGGCTGCCCGAACAGGCTGTGCCGTTCCTCGAACTCGACGGCGCCACCGCCGCCCCCATTGAAGACCAAAACATCACTGTTCGGCTCCCTGGGCACTTGGAAGGCCCCGGCTCGCACAGCCCAATCCTTACGATTCAGCTCGATGACCGCACCGCGCGTCATGCCGGGAAGGTCGGCGGGGAAGTCATAGGCCCCCGACGACCAGATTGCCCAATTCATGAAATCCGCGCGCGGATCCTTGGCATAGGCATTCGCGTCGAAGAAATCGCCAACCGCGAAACGACCAACCGTGACAGTGACGCGATCGATATCGCGTCGCCCCGCCAGTTGCAGGGGGCCGTCTGCGACATCCTCCTGCTCGCCACCAAGACCGAATGTCTGCTGAAGATAGTAGCGCTGTGGCCGAAATTTCGGAAATTCAGCGCCGCCTTTTTGCGCTTCTCCATTTGGAAAGCCTGCGAGTCCGAGCGTCCCGTTCAGCCCGAAGCCTTGGGCTAGCTCGGGATTGAAATAGAACGCACCACCGTCCCAAAGCCTCACGCCAAGAAATGCGTCCGCGGTCCACGTCTCACGAACTTGCCCACCACCGGGCAGGCTGGCGCTGGAAGCGTAGGGGGAACGAATCGCGGGATAGCCTTGGGCGATGAATGTGGTCTGGCCATGAATATTCCAGTCCGGCGACATTTCGACAGTTGCCGGTGGTCTTGGGAGTGTCGAGGCCACATCGCCCAGTCGGTAGTTCAGGCCAAGCGTGAACCTCTGGGTTCGGGGGCGGACGGACACATCGCGCAGTCCGGCACCATCGAGTCGATAGGTCGAGGAAGCCAGATCGAGGTAGTCGTACTGGACGCGTGCCGTCCATGGTCCGCCCAAGGCCATTTCGACACCTGCGCCTGCCGTCCACCCAGCGTGCCAGCGCCCCAGTTTTGACAAAACGCTGCCGTCATCGCCATTGATGTCGACGTTCGTTCGTGTCCAAGCGAGGCCTCCCGTTGCATAGGGGAGGAATGGGCCAAAAGCATAGCCGATCCTGCCACGCACCGTCCCCACGACATCCAGGGATGTGTTGAAGGGAGCCGGTATCCGTCGCGTCTCATCGGGCGGGCTCACAAAAGTGACATCGGCTTCCGCGCCGAGCACCCAACGATCGCTGGCCTGAAAGTTGTAGCCTCCCTGAAAGCCGCCGATCATTCCTGTCACCGTAGGCGGCAGGCCAACGGACTGATTCAAGACGGGGTTCGTTCCCGGGCCAAGGCTGCCAGCCCCGAAACCGGTGTGTCCGCCAAAATAGACGCCCGACCAGTCGGGCCCGCCCGATTCCACCTTATTGTCACGCGAGGCCCCCGGTGCCTTCGTTGGCATCGCCAGGATGGGTTGCGGTCCACTAGTGTTGAGCCGTGCCGCATCCGGATGGCCGGGAGTCGTTTGAAGTTCTTGCGCGTGCGCTTTGGTTACCTGAAGAACCGCTACAAGACCGAGCGCCAGCAAGTAGAAAGCGATCACCATCAGTCGGCAAAAAAGAACCCGACGACGCCTGAAAACCTTCAGTCCGGTGGTGATAGTGAAATTGGGAAGTCCGTGGGTCGTAAAATAAGTCATGGGCTACTCCTGGCGTCGGGTTGCGAGAGCGCCCGGCGCCAATAGCCGCGAGCTGCCCTCCTAGTTTTCTCGTGAATTCAAGCGGCGCGAGTTGTTGGTCGCGCCGCGACTAGATGGGTCGTCCATTTGAAGCTCCTTGCTGATCGAAGTCCGGTTCAGGTCCGGGCCTCGTACTTTGGTTCCATGCAAGCGATCGTTTTGCGCTTGTGTGGCTCACCAGCGGCAACGCCGCATTCGCGATATCGCCGCTCTGTTCAACCGTGCGCCGCAACGCAGCAGGAATCTGAGCTTGAAACCGTCCAGCAGACGGCGACGAGCAAGGTGAACGGCCGCATGCGTCACGAACATCGCCAAAACCGCCAAAGCCCAACACAAACGTCTGTCCAACCGATTCCGAAGCGACGACCTGGCATCGCCCGGCTCGCGATTGTGGGGCGGACGCGGCGCTTGTCGCCTCGGCGGTGGCGGCCCTTGTCGCGGGCAGTCTCCAGCCTGCGGCGGCGCAAATCTCAGGATCAACGGTGATGTGGACATGATCAGGACCTCTCATGCGCTTGGCCGTCAGAACCATTGTCCGAACCGGCGGATGTAGACGGTCTTCATCAGTTGAGCGACGAGGCAGTAGCAGAGCAGCGTTCCGGCCAGCCACGGGAAGTAGGCGATAGGCAGGGGCTGCAATCCGATGGCTGCTCCCAGCGGAGAGAACGGCAAATAGATCCCCAGTACGCAGATGACGCTCGACATCAGCAAGACCGGCAAAGCCGCTGTGCTGTTGACGAAGGGAATCTTCTGGGTACGCAGCATATGGACCACGAGCGTTTGAGAAAGCAGGCCCTCGATGAACCAGCCCGACTGAAAGAGCGATTGATGCTCCGGGCTATTGGCGGCAAAGACGAACCACATCAGAGCGAACGTCGTGATGTCGAAGATCGAGGACGTCGGCCCGATCCAGATCATGAAACGACCGATATTCTTGGCATCCCACTTCCGCGGTTTGCTGAGAAACTCCTTGTCCATGTGATCCCAAGGCAGCGCCAATTGGGAAATGTCGTACATCAGGTTTTGCACGAGCAAATGGATCGACAGCATCGGCAGGAACGGAATGAATGCGCTCGCCACCAGCACTGAAAACACGTTTCCGAAGTTCGAGCTGGCGGTCATGTTGAGGTATTTCATGATGTTGCCGAAGGTTTCGCGCCCCTTCAGCACACCCTCCTCAAGAACCATCAGGCTCTTCTCGAGCAGGATGATATCGGCCGACTCCTTCGCAATATCGGCGCCGCTATCGACGGAAATGCCGACATCGGCATCGCGCAGCGCCGGGGCGTCATTGATGCCGTCACCGAGAAATCCGACGGTATGACCGTTAGCCTGAAGCGCCTGCAATACACGCGACTTCTGGAGCGGAGTGAGCTTCGCGAAGATCGTCCGCTCCTCGACCAAAACGCGAAGCGCGGTGTCGTCCAATTTTTCTATGTCGCGCCCGAGTACGGCTTGGCCCGGTTCAAGTCCTACTTCACGGCAGATCTTGGCACTCACGACCGCATTGTCGCCCGTAAGAACCTTGACCTTGACGCCATGCTCCGCGAGCGCAGCGATTGCTGGTCCAGCCGTCTCCTTTGGCGGGTCGAGAAAAGTAAGGAACCCCTGAATCGTGAGATCGGCTTCGTCCGCGATGGCATAATGCGTCTTGGCCTCGGACGCCACAAACCCTCGGGTGGCGACGACCAGCACACGGAATCCGTCCTCGTTGTACGCCCGAGCCATCGCAGCCAGATTCTTGCGCTCAACGTCACCAAGGCGGATCAGATCTTTGCCTCTTCTGACGTGCGTAGAGATCGACAGCATCTCCTCAACCGCGCCCTTGCAGATGAGCAAGTGATCTCCGTCCTCGCCCTCGACGACCACTGAGAGTCGGCGGCGCACAAAGTCGAACGGAAGTTCATCGACTTTTCGGTAGCTCGCGGCCGTGTTCGTGATGGCTGGCTCCGCCCCGGCGAATCGCACGACGGCCTGATCCATCAGGTTCTTCACGCCGCTCTGGTGGTAGCTGTTCAACCAGCCCAACCGGAGAACGTCAGCGTTGGGTTGCCCGGTAACGTCGACGTGGTGCTCCAGAATGATCTTGTCCTGAGTCAGCGTGCCGGTCTTGTCCGTGCAGAGAACATCCATCGCGCCGAAGTTCTGAATGGCGTTGAGTCGCTTCACGACGACTTTGCGCCGCGCCATCGCTACGGCGCCCTTCGCGAGGTTCGAGGAAACGATCATCGGCAGCATTTCGGGGGTAAGTCCGACGGCGACGGCAAGGCCGAACAACAGCGCTTCCACCCAGTCGCCTTTGGTCAGGCCGTTGATGACAAAGACGACAGGAACCATGACGAGCATGAAGCGGATGAGCAGCCAGCTCACACTGTTGATGCCGCGATCGAACGCCGTTTGAGCGCGCGATCCGACGATCGCCTTGGCTAACGATCCGAAATAGGTGCGAGCACCCGTGGCAACGACAAGCGCGGTCGCCGTGCCGCTCACGACGTTGGTGCCCATGAAGCAGACGTTGGGCATGTCGAGCGCGTTCATTTCGCTGGACGCTACGCTCGCCGCGGACTTCTCGGCGACAGACCCGAGCGTGTCATACTTCTCAACAGGGATGGCCTCACCGGTGAGCACTGCCTGGCTCACAAACAGATCGCGGGATTCGATCAGCCTCACGTCTGCCGGGATCATATCCCCTGCTGAAAGACGCACGATGTCGCCGGCGACGATCTCTCGCATCGGGATTTCGAATGCTTCGGGATTTGACGTTGCCGATCCTCGACGAAGAACCGTCGCCGTCGTGCGGACCATCGCCTTCAGAGCTTCGGCCGCAGCGCTCGATCGGTACTCCTGAACGAAGCGCATCAAGGCGCTGGCAAGCACCATCACGATGATGATGGTGACTTTTGTCGGATCCGCATCCTCGCCATGTTGAAGCCGAAGCCAGATGTCCGTTACAGCGCTGATCCCAGCCAGGATCAGCAGCACTGCAATGAACGGATTCTTGAAAGCGCCAAAAAACTGAACAACCGCTGGCAGGCGTCGCTCTTGCGCAACCTCATTGGGGCCGTCTTTTGCCAGCCGTTCGATCGCATCTCGGGCAATCAGGCCGTTGCGGTCGCCTTTGACGTTTTCGAAGGTGTCATCCAACCCATTCTGGGCTTCACGGACCGCCTTCATCGACAGCTTGCGTTCGTCTTTTCCGCGCGGCTTGAGAGCCGCCTTGAGGATGGGGGCATTCATTGGATGAATCTCCTGCCGCAAGCGCCGAGACCATGCGCCTCTCGGCACGGTCTTCGGCGCTTGGGGTCTTGGTCGGCTGAGGGGATAATGAAACCGATGCATCTTCACGACGCTCGGCATTCGGACCGCGCTTGAGCAGCGCAGCCGCTCTTCACCAGGGAGGGTCCGCACCTTCGCGCGACCGTGCGATTCTGCGCGAGTACGGATTGCCGCCCCGGCGGGGGTGAAGCCCGTCCAGGCCGGCGGACACCAGAACCATCGCCGTGCTGGCCTTATGCAGCGTGAGGGAATGCATCACACGCCTCACGCCGCAAAGCGACCATGCTGGTAAACTGCAAGAAGGAGTCCGGCGCGCTCGATCAATCGGCGCAACCCGCCGCCCGTGTCTGGTTCGGCGTCAAGCATCCAGATGCATTCGAGCCGACCGGTCTCGCCATTGACACGCCACGCCGCGACCAGTCGAGTCCGGTTCGTGCGGGGAGACTTCGTGAAAGGACGGTCACGCTCGCATCGCGGGTCGGCGAATGCGGGATTGCGTTTCGGCGAGGCGATCCGCGAAACGCGGAGCGAAGCCGGCAGAGTAAAAAATTGGAGAGTCATGTCTCACCTCCGTGACGAGCCGCTCGGCCGTCACAGGCGAGACTGATGATTCAGACTCGCGAGAACGACCTGAGCGGCACGCTTGCTCGACTACTGTCGCTTGGCATTGCTCGTTGATCCTCATGCGTCGGCAGCGGGTTGGAGCCGCTAGATGACATTGGCTGGATATCACCGTCATTCCTTGAGTGACAGTGTCTTGCGGGGTTGATCCGATATACAAAACAATATCCGGGATATACCATCGTATATTGTAAGGTCTTCGGCGATAACTACCTGCGCAATATCAAGCCGCTTAGACTCACCGGACACGGGCGCGTCGACTTCACTAGCGATGTGATCGCTCTGATTTATTTCGATCCGAGGTCTAGTGTGGGTATCGATATGGTTCTTGTCGAGCGCATCGTCGCGCGAAGCCCTCGTCTTCGGCGATTGCTTTATTCGTTGTCCTTAACCTTTCTGAAAGCGGCGTTTCGGTTTCGCCGCACGGGCTTGGATGCCTTTGCCCGACCGACATTGCGTTTATCGCAGTGTCTCTTTCGTACTGCCTCTTCGCGGATACGACGTCGTTATGCAGCCGAGCCGAAAATGACGTCGGACTCGCGCTTTGTGCTCCGTCGCCTTTCTCTCAAACTTTTGATCGTGCTGATCTTTGCCGGTGCTCAAAGCCCGCTGCCCTGGGGATTCGGGAAAGCGCTTACGATGATGCTGTTTATGAGCGCGGCTATCAGCTGTGCCTTGGCCCTCATGAACCACCAACGATTCAGATTGGGAGTCTTGAGCTACTGGGACGAATCTTTGGCCTTTGTCCTGCTCGGCCAAACCGCGCGGATGGTGTTTCTACGTTGAAGTATTGCGAGTGCGCTATGCCGGGGGCTCTCGTCTTCAAAATACTCGCCAATAACCTGCCACGCGATACGGGAATCGCGAAGGTGGCCGTCGAGGCGAGACGCGGGGCAGCGACAACCGCCTGCGGCGTCGTTTGGTATTGGTTATGACGGAGCGTCGCACCACTCGCCGTCGCCGCACGCTGTTGACGGGGAAGATCATTCTCAATCAGCGATCGTCCGTGATAAGTTGCGTCGTCCGAAACTTGTCGGACACAGGCGCCTGCCTCGAAGTTCCTGCTGCCCTGAACATTCCGGATGCCTTCGAGCTGAAAATAGAACCTGGCGGCGCTTGCTCACAGTGTCGAATAGTCTGGCGGAGCGCTACGCGCATCGGCGTGGCGTTCGATTGACACAAAGCTAGAACGCGCCTTCACTTTCAAGGGCGAGTGTAAAGGCGCTGGCCCGAGATACTGGCCGCGCGCACGGCGCTGCAGGCGTGACGGCTGATATGGCCGGACGGCAGGCTACAGAAATAACAAGGACAATGTGTGGGGGAAAGAGCCAATCTCACAAGGAGAATGGCGCGCCGTACTGGATAAAAGTGCGAACGCATATGTGATTGAATCTGCGATTAATTTATTTTGGGGCATCGTGATCCTCTCATCTTTCAGCGTTCGCCGGCTGCCGCCAATAGCCCCACCCAAACGGGTGCGCCGAACCGAACGCGGAGCTGATATCGGACCAAGTACAAGGTATCCGGTATTTTGCTTCTCCCGGGTCTATGAGGAAATGACTAGCTCTTTCCAAATCTGGGCCGCGTACGCAGTGGCTCTCTCCTAGTCCTGAAGTCCGCGGCATGTGTGATTGGGTACCGCTGGAATACATCGCAGAAAATCCCATTCTGCAGCGATGCAAATATCGAGTGCAAAATCGATTAAAAAATAGAGAGCTCCGCGAACTAGACGGCTCGACCGATGAGGGCACCAATGGTCGCAGTTGAGGCCATGGCGACTGCTCCCCAAAACACGACCCGAAGAGTGGGTTTCCATATGCTGGCGCCGCCAGCGCGAGCGCCGATCGCTCCGAGAACGCCAAGTCCGATGAGGCAGGCAATGGAGACGGTCCAGGTGGCGGTCCAGGCCGGCGACAGGAGAGCGACGGCCAGCGGCAAAGTCGCGCCAGATGCGAAGGTGACCGCCGAAGTGAAAGCCGCTTGAACTGGCTTCGCCATCACATGACTGGTCAGTCCGAGTTCATCCCGCGCATGGGCCCCGAAGGCGTCCTTTGCCATCATCTGCTCGGCGACCTGTCGCGCCAGTTCGGGCGTTACACCACGCTGCTCGTAGATCGCGGCGAGTTCGGCCAGCTCCGCTTCAGGTTGCGTGGCAAGTTCGCGGCGCTCACGCGCCATGTCGGCTTCTTCCGTATCGGCCTGGGAACTGACCGACACATATTCGCCTGCAGCCATCGACATTGCTCCGGCGACGAGCCCCGCTACGCCAGCAACCAGAATTTCGTGGGAAGCGGCGGTCGCGGCGGCAACACCGACGATCAGACTCGATGTTGAAATCAGCCCGTCATTGGCGCCTAGCACCGCTGCGCGAAGCCAACCTATTCGTTCGATCAGATGGTTCTCTTTATGAAGGGCTCGCATGGAACATGGTCCTGAATTACATTTCTAAGGCTTTGTAACGCGGCGCTGAGCACATAGGAAAAGGCGCCTTGCCTTCGAGATCGATCTGGAAACTTGGCCGGTCAGGCTGATCAATGATGCTATCTTCCGATGAAACGCCTACCGTTCCATCGCCACATACGCTGTAGTCCAAAGCCGCATTCAACTTCAATCGCCGGAGTGTTGTCCAGGCCTCTCAACGTGACTTCATTTGCCCTGACACTCATCACCAGATGATATCGTCCGTGGTGCGACATGTAGACCTGATGGAGGCATTTTCCGCTGCTACAAAACGTAAGGCGGTCGCCACATCTGAGTTCATGAAGATGAAGAGCGATGAGACGAACGTTCCCAACGTCAATGAAGCGGCTGAAGCCACGCGTTGTTGTCAATTCATCGCCACATACCTTCCTGTATTTTTGAAGGCCTGCCCGCACTTCCGCCGGCAGGTTTTGCACGTAGAAAGGACTGGGTTGATTGTCATGGACAGGAGAACTTGCGAGCGAGAGGGCCGGCGAGACAAAGAAAAGTGACGTCATAGCGGCTAAGATTGCCACGTCACGGAGCCGATTCGATCTTTTCATGCTGAAACCTCCACTTCCAACGGCTGTTTCTCTCGTTCGACGACGGCTGCGGAGCGGCGCTCCATCCATCGGTAGATCGCCGGCAACAGCAGCAGCGTCAGAACGGTGGACGACAGGACGCCGCCGATGACGACAGTGGCGAGCGGTCGTTGCACCTCCGCTCCCGCGCCCTGTGAAATCGCCATCGGTACGAAGCCGATTCCCGCGACCATGGCGGTCGACAATACCGGACGGAGCCGATCCGTGGCGGCTTGCCGGACTGCCTCGATAACAGGCAGCTTCCGCCGCAACGCATTGATATGATCGATCAGAACGAGACCATTCAGCATCGCGATGCCGGAGACCGCGATAAAGCCGATCGCGGCGGTGATCGAGAATGGCATGTCACGTAGCCAGAGTGCCAGCACGCCACCGGTGATCGCAAACGGAATACCGGTATAGACGACGGCGGCATGACGGACGCTCCCCAACGCCGAATAAACGAGCAAGAAGATCATCAGCAGCGCCGCCGGCACGACGATCATCAGACGGGCTCGGGCCGCTTCTAGCTGACGGAACTGGCCTCCGAACTCGATGCGATAGGATTCAGGCAGCGCAAGCTTGCCGTCGAGGCGTGCACGCGCTGCGGTCACATAACCTTCGATGTCGCTGGTGTTGAGATTGACCATCAAGGCGGCGCGGCGCTTACCATTGTCGTGCAGGATCGGTTCGACCGTTCTCATCTCGCGCAGACTTGCAACGCGGTCCAGCGGCACAAGGCCGGACGCGCCGACGCGCAATGGAAGGGAGAGGATCGATTTTGTGTCCGCGCGTAAGGACTCGGGCATACGAACGACGATCGCGTGTCGATGCTCTCCGTCCGCGATGAAGCCGACCTCGTCCCCACCGATCGCTGACGCAATGGCACGGTTGACCTCGGCGGTTCCCAGCCCCAACCGCACCATCGCGTCGTGATTGATCTCGACCACCACACTGTGGGTGCGGCTGGCCGCTTCGAATGCGGCATTGGCGGTGCCGGGCACGCCTTGCAATTCCTCTCGCGCCTGCGCGGCGAGCCGCTCAAGCACGTCGTAGTCGTCTCCGAATATCTTGACCGACAGATCCGCCCGCGTGCCCTCCAACATTTCGTTGAAGCGCATCTCGATAGGCTGCGCGAAAAGGAATGACTGCTCCGGCGCCAGCGCAGTGGCAGCCTTTTCGATCGCCGCAACCAGCTCGCTCTTGTTGCGCGGCATGTCCGGACCTTGCGGCCATTGGTCGAGCGGCTTGTAGAAGATGTAGAGGTCGTTCTCATTCGGCGGCATCGGGTCGGTCGCAACCGCGCTGGTGCCGATGCGGGAGAAGGTTCGGGTCACTTGCGGAAAGCGACGCAAAATTTCACGCTCGGTTTGCTGCTCGATCTTGTCCGCCGTCAGCGCCCTTGAGACAGATTCGGGATTTTCGGGAAGGGAGGATTTCTGGATCATCGCAGCCATTCAGGAGCGCAGATGAGACAGAAATCGGTGCCGGAGAAAGCTCCGGCAGAGCAG
>NZ_JACXWY010000035.1:0-31121 GCF_014764685.1 Allobosea spartocytisi | reverse complement strand
AGCGCCAGACCATCCAGACAAGACGCTTGCAGCACCACCTGCAAGCCGCATAGCCTTAAACCCAGATGAGCCAGAGCCTCCCTTCCTGAGGCCCGAAATCAGTCTCAAATCATCTGACGACGGACACGGCTGACCACCCATGCTGCGCTCGATGGGCAGCGTCACAAGACGCTCGATTTCCTCTGGCGCCAGGGCAGGAACAGTCGTGTTGATCTGCACCTGCACGCCTGTGATGTCGGGAATGACATCGATTTGCAGATTCACGAAAGACCAGATTCCAAGACCAGCGATCAGCAAAGCGATGATCATCACCGTGGCTGGTCGACCGGTTGTCCATTCCAGAATCCGCCGCGTCATCGGGACACGCCGTCGAAGCTGCGGCCGCCATTGAGCGCCCGAAGTTGAAGCATCGCTTCCATAGCCTCACGTCGCGTGTCGAGCAGAGCCGACAGCGCGTCCAGATACTGGCGCTGCATCTCGACGTAAGTTGCGATCGGGATCGCTCCCTGGCGATAACTATCGGCGGCGGCGGTAGCTGCGGCCGCAAATTTCTCGGTGGCCCCGGCTGGCCAGCCCGCAAGGGCTCGACGCTTCGCCTCGTAGTAGGCTGCCTGTTCGTAAACCTGCCTCGCGATCCGTCGGTTGGCGGCGAGCAGGGCCGCATCGCCCTGGGATTGACGGCTCAACTCCTGTGCGAGGCCAGCAGCCTGGCTATTCCAAAGCGGCAACGTCGTCGTCAGCCGTATGCCGAAATTGGTCTCGCGGCTGTCTGACTTCGCGCGATTGAAGTAGGGACCGACTGAGACGTTCGGCACACGCGCTGCTTGTGCGAGGTCAACGCGCAACCCTTGCTGCTGCAATTGCGCGCGCAGCGACTGAATCTCGAAATTGTTGATGCCAGCTTGTTGCGCCATGCGCTCGACCGACGGAAGGCCGGGCAGCGTGATATCGGGCGGAGCAATGCGGAGCCGCGCTTTGAGCGGCGCGCCGCGAAGTTGATTCAGTTCGTAGACGATCGTGCTGGTCTCGGAATCAGCCATCGCGGCATTTCGCTCCGCCGTGATGGCACCCGCATCCAGAATGGCCGTGTCCAGCGTGGTGGCGATGCCCGCCGGATCCCGCTGCTCCACAACGCGTGCAAGCTCGCGCATCCGCGCGGCAACGTCGCGTGCCGCGGCGGCTTTCCGCTCGGCCGCGAACAAGGCATATCCCAAAGAGCGTGCCCGGCTTGCGAGCGTTGCGTCGAATTGCGCAAGACCGAGCCGCGCCAGCGCGATCTGATGCTCGGCGATGGCGCGACGGAGCGCCCCGCGTCCGGCAAAGTCGAGCGGCTGCATAATCGACAAGCCATATGTCGGCCCGGCGCCTTTCGGTGCACCTGTCAGGCCGTCGGCCATCCGGCGTTCGCCTAACTCGAATGCAGCTTCAGGGTCCGGCAGGCGATCAGCCGCGTCGCGCTCAACACCTGCAAGCCCGATCTGCTGGAAATAAAAGCGTCGTTCGGGGTTACTTGCCACGACGGAATTGGCAAGTGCATCAATCGACAGCACGGCGGCCTGCTGAGCGAAGGCTGGGGTCACCAAGATAATTGTTGATATGCGAACGATTATCAGGAGCAATTTTAACATTGGCACGAGTCTCAACACTGACTTCTAGACGCCTGATTGCCACGCTAGTCTGAACACAAGCTGTCAGCGTAAATGCAGGTTGATCCAGTATCGGACTGCAGCAATCAGGAGACATGACCATTCGCATTCTTCTTGTCGAAGACGATCAGGACATTGGCGCCCGCCTGAAGGAAGGGTTGGCCAGCTTTGGCTTTGTCGTTGAGCATGTGGAAGATGGTGAGCACGCCCTTTCCTTCGCGCTGCAAGAAGAATTCGACGCGATCGTTCTCGATCTCGGTTTACCCGGCCTGTCAGGCATCGAGGTCTTACGGAGGTTGCGACGTACCGGGGCCGCCACACCGGTCCTGATCCTGACGGCGCGCAGCAGCTGGACTGAGAAGGTGGAAGGTCTCAATGCAGGGGCTGATGACTATGTGGCGAAGCCGTTTCACGTCGACGAAGTCGCAGCTCGCCTGCGCGCGCTGATGCGGCGCGTCGCGGGCCAAGCCACCTCCGAATTGCGCCACGGAGATATCGTGCTTGACCCCGTTGCCGGCACCGCCAATGTTGCGGGCCAGCCGATCGAATTGACGGCACAGGAATTTCGCCTGCTCCACCTCTTCCTGCATCGCGTCGGCCGCGTCGTGACGCAAGCCGAGTTGCTCGACCATCTCTACGGCCTGAATGAGGAACGCAGCTCGAATACGATCGAGGTCTATGTCGGTCGGCTGCGACGCAAAATCGGCCGCGATACCATGAGGACCCTGCGCGGTCTGGGCTACAGGTTCGGCTGATGGTCAGAAGTCTGCGCGCCCGGCTGCTGGTTGGCGTTATTCTCACGACCGTGACAGGTATCGCTGTCGCTGGCGTTTCGATTTCCGCGCTGTTCCGGGCGCACGTCACGGAGCTTGTCAATGCCGAGCTGATCGGTCATCTCGACGAGCTCGAAGGTCTGTTGGCCCGCACGGCCGACGGACATGTCGCTCTGGCACAAAGGCTCAGTGATCCGCGCTTCGCGCAGCCCGGGACTGGCTATTACTGGCAGGTGAGCGATCGCAACGGCATCGTCCTACAATCAGCCTCCCTCGAACCGCAACGGCGTTTTCCGCCACCCGCGCGGGGGGCGGATCGGCAGCTTACTCGCTCAGTCGAAGCTGGCCCGGCTGGTGAGCCGATGATCGCATATGAGCGACCGTGGCAGACCGCTGAAAACGGTTACGTGCTTCAAATTGGCGCCGACCAGCGGATCGTCGATGATGTACTGAGACATTTTAATCAGGCGCTGGCCCTGTCACTCGGCACACTGGCAATAGCCCTAATTGGGGCCGGCACGTTGCAGGCCTGGTTTGGTCTGCGTCCCATGCGCCGTCTGCGCGACGCGCTGGGCGACATTCGCGCGGGCAAAGCAGAAACCCTGCCTGGTGACTTCCCGTCCGAAGTTCGGCCGCTGGTCGATGATCTCAACGCTCTGATCGACGCCAATACCCAGATGGTTCGCCGCGCCCGCACGCAGGCGGGCAATCTCGCGCATGGCCTGAAGACACCATTGGCCGTGCTGACGGACGAAGCGCGCCGGCTGCTCGCGAGAGGTGATACCGAGGGCGCCGCGGTCCTGACTCAGCAAACAGGGCGGATGCAGCGCCAGATTGATTTCCAGCTTGCCCGAGCCCGTGCCGCAGCCAACGCCGGCCTGCCTGGCGTCATCACGCAGGTCGAACCTGCCTTCGCATCAATAGCCGCGGCGATGCGGCGGCTCTATGCTCATCGTGAGCTGACGATCGTCCATACAGCCGAGACGGAATTGCTTGCCGCCGTCGATCCCAACGACCTTGACGAGATGGTCGCCAACCTGGTCGATAATGCCTGCAAGTGGGCTCGTGGTGTTGTCTCGATCAAGGCTACGCGCGATACCCCGACGGGGCAGCTCCTTATTACGATCGTTGATGACGGGCCAGGCATCCCGGCTGATGCACTAAACCGCGCGTTCGCCCCAGGCGAGCGGCTCGACGAGGCCAAACCGGGAAGCGGGCTCGGACTCGCAATCGTCCGCGATCTCGCCACACTGCACGGCGGCTCTGTCGAACTATCCAATGGCAGAAATGGAGGCCTTCACGCGGAGTTGCGGCTCCCATCAGCCTGACAAGTTCAACGGCGTCTAGGTTGGGCGAGTTTCATCGTGGCCGCGTCGTCCGCGCACCATTCGACCTGAGCGATTCGGCGCGCTCGAAATCAGCATCCGCGCCGCTCTGATCTCCAGCGTTCGCTTTCATCGTTCCGCGTTCGAACAAGAAGGTCGGATTCTTCGGATCAGCCTTGATGACCAGATCATAATCCGCGATGGCACGATCAAAGAGTCCTTTACGCCCGAGTGCCTTCCCGCGATTATAATAGGCACCGAGGTAGTCAGTCCTCAGTTGTACGGCGCGATCGAAATCAGAAATCGCGCGATCAAGCTCTCCCTTGCTCATTAAAGCAACGCCTCGGTTGTTGAGCGCGACATAGTAGTCGGGGGACAAACGAAGTGCTCGATCGTAATCCTCCATGGCACGGTCGATATCTCCACTCGACCGCAGCGCGACACCGCGATTGTTATAAGCCGCCGCCAACTGGGTGATCATCCGCTCGCCTGCCTGGATAACCGCTGTGCATCCCCGGATCGAGCGATCGGGTACGATTTCGGCCGCATGCACGCACGAGTCCCAATCCTCGTCGCTCAAAGCTGATGTGGGCGACGAGTTAATTGCAAAGTACGCAATAAATATCGTTGTGCTCAATAACGTAAGAGCACAACGCTTCCAGCGGGTGGTTCGCGCTAGGATCGATGCAGTTCGTGTTCTCGTATACAGCGGCGTAATGCAAATGAGCAAAGAGTAGCCTCAAGTACGTGCATTATATTATTCCCAGTTTGTTCTCTAACAATCCTGTCTGAATTTTCCCTGACAATCGACGTTTGAGACATCCGATCTGGTCGCTTCCCGAACGAGAGTACACCCGTCGAGTGCTATAGAGATTACCAAGCGAGCGCCGTGCGTGCCATCCGACAGGGACAGATCCAAGACTCCCGGACTAAGCCTCAGTCTGGTAGCATGAAGACATCAGCGGTGTTTGATGTACTAGCAGCGGCAATCGACGGGACGGGATGGATCCGGACTCGGTCACGGGAGGGCAACGAGGAGCCGCTATCCGGAAGAAATCGTCCTGCAAGAATTGAACATCGCGCTCTGCGGCGCTGCCAACTTGAATGACCTCTGAAATATCTGGAGGTCAATACGGCGAATTGCTCTGCAACGGCGCTCCGCAAATATGCAAGATATCAACCTAATATTAAGTTGGCGCGCCCGACACGATTCGAACGTGTGGCCTCCACCTTCGGAGCATTTTGTCCTGGCTATCCTAAATACACGCCAGGGCACGCTATGATACGACAACGATTTGAAACATATGGACAATTCTGCTTTTCCCGCCGAAATCCATATCCAGAACTTCGCTCCGAATTCCATCCGGGTGCTTCCGTGGTGCTTCCGCGGAAGCAACCCTTCCTCAGCGGGAGGAATGGCTAATGTCAAAGCTGACAAAACGTGTGGTGGACGCCGCTGCCGTCCGTGAAAAGGACTATTTCATCTGGGACGACGAGCTGCCCGGCTTCGGCCTTCGTGTCTTCGCGTCCGGAAAACGCAGCTACCTTATCCAATATCGCGCCGCAGGTCGAACCCGTCGTTACACTATCGGCCTCCATGGCATCTGGACGGCAGAAACCGCCCGGCAGGAAGCGAAGATACAGCTCGGCCGGGTGGCCCAAGGTGACAACCCTTCCGAAGAACGCCAGCTCGATCATCAGGCGCTCACCGTCAAGGAGTTGTGCGCGATGTATCTCAAGGATCTCGACGCTGGTCTCATCCTCGGCAAAGGCGGACGCCCAAAAAAGGCAGGCACCATCGTCAGCGATGTGGGCCGAATTCGCCGGCACATCATTCCGCTGATCGGCAACCGCAAGGTCAAAGATCTGGTCAAGGCCGATGTCGCCAAGGTGTTGAAGGACGTCATGGCCGGCAAGACGGCGGTATCGGTCAAAACCAAGAAGCTGCGCGGCAAAGCCATCGTGCGCGGCGGCGCCGGCACGGCTACGCGGACCGTCGGGCTCCTCGGTGGCATTCTCACATACGCCATGGAGGCCGGAATCATCACCTCCAATCCCGCGCATGGTATCCGCAAGCCCAAGGACAATGTGCGCGATCGTCGTCTCACCGAAGCCGAATACCGCATCCTCGGCGAGATGTTGCGGGCGGCAGCCGAGAATCCGAAATATGAGATGACGGTCGAGATCATCCGGCAGATCGCGCTCACCGGCTGTCGCCGCAGCGAGATGATCGGCCTCAAATGGGCCGAGGCGGATATCGACGCGAGTTGCATACGCCTCAAGGAAAGCAAGGAAGGCGCCTCCATTCGGCCCGTTGGCCTGCCGGTGATCGAATATCTGGAAGAACGTCGCAAGACGGCGACGGGCACCTATGTGTTCCCCGGCCAAGGCGAGGACAACGCCTTCGGCGGCTTTCCCAACCACTGGAGACAGATGTTCAGGGACAGCCCGCTGGCCGACGTGACGCCGCATGTCTTGCGGCACAGCTTCGCCAGCATCGCCAACGATCTCGGTTTCACCGAGGTCACGATCGCCGCGCTGGTCGGGCACGCCAAGGGGTCGGTCACGAGCAAGTATATCCATTCGCTCGACACGGCCCTGATCATGGCCGCCGACACGATCTCCGGCTACATTCAGGGATTGCTCGACGGGATCGAATTCAAGCAGACCGCCTATGCGCTGGATCGCGATTCCCGCAAGGCTGCACTGTCGCGCTTCCTGCTTCAGGCGATCGGTGAGCCAGAAACCGAGGAGGATGAGCGCCTTGCAGCCTGATACCAGATTTTCAGTTATTGCAGTTAGCGTTCAGGGCGCCTATATTGGTCAGGAAGGAGAAACCGCCATGGCCAGCCAGGTTGTCAAATTCGCCGGTCTTTCGGACCGGGACCGCAAGAAGGTGCTCGCCCTTCCCAGTCTCGGGGCGGGCGACCGCTTCGAGTTGCGTGTCCGCCGCCGGGACGGAGAGGAGCAGACCGTCGTACTGCCGCCTGCCGCGGCCGATGTGGTCGAGGCCCTGCTGGACCATCTGCGCAGCGGCGAGCGCGTCGCCGTGCTGGCCGAGGATCAGGAACTAAGCCCCGCCGATGCCTCCGAAATCCTCGGCATCTCGCGGCCGCTCGTCGTCCATCGCATGGACATCGGCGATCTGCCGTTCCGCTATGTGGGAAAGCATCGCCGCGCATCGCTCAAGGACGTTCTGGCGCTGAAGGCGCAGATCGACGGCCAGCGCAAGGCGATGGAAGGCCTGGCGGCCGATGCCGAGGATCTCAACCTCCGCTATGGCATTTAATCCCGTTGTCGCGGTCTGCGATGCCTGTGTCCTGTATCCGTTTCATCTGAGGAACGTCATCGTGCAGGCGGCAGTCGACCGCCTGTTCCACGCGCGCTGGACCGATGCGATCCATGACGAATGGATGCAGAACCTCATCGCCAATACGCCGGGCCTTCCGCCCGATCGCCTGATGGGCACGAAGCGTCTCATGGACCTTGCATTGCCCGAGGCGCGTATTGCCGGATACGAACAGCATATCCCTGCCATCAGTCTCCCCGACCCCGATGACCGTCATGTCGCCGCAGCCGCCATCGCGGCAGGCGCATCGACGATCATCACTTGGAACCTGCGCGATTTCCCGGTTGGCGCGTTGAGAAAACACAATCTGGTGCGTCAGACACCAGACGCCTTCCTGGCCGATCTCCATGAACAGCTTCCGGAGCAGACCACCGGGTCGCTGGCGAATGCTCGGCGCAATCTCAGGCGGTCGCGTGTGTCCGCGTCCGACTTCCTCGACATCCTGCGAGGTCAGAAACTCACCAGGCTGGCAGCGCAGATCGAGAAGCATATCGACGATCTCTGAACCGGACGTCCATGCCTGCCGAAGCCCTGATTTACGGATTGCGGGGGAAAGTCTTCCCCCTGGCCGGCGCCTCGGTCGCCGGCGCACCCCCTTCTGCGGGGAGACCCCGCAACGCCCCCTTCAGAGTGAGAGTGCGGACGGGTTTTCCGTGACGGGTTGAGGGCCGGAGGAGAGGCTTCCGGCGCCCGTCGCGGAGATCATCCCGATGGCCAGAGAGCAACGCGCGGCTCGCAAGGGCGGCACGCGCACGAATCTTTACGACGACATCACCGACAAGATCATCGCCGACCTGGAGGAAGGGCGCTTTCCCTGGGTCCAACCTTGGGGCACGGCGGCGGCGAAAGCGCCGCTCGCCATGCCGAGGAACGCGGCGACCGCCCGGCAATATTCCGGCATCAATGTCCTGATCCTCTGGGGGGCCGTGATCCAGCATGGCTATCCCACCCAGCATTGGCTCACTTTCCGCCAGGCGCTGTCGCTTGGCGGCAATGTCAGGAAGGGCGAGCACGGCACCACCGTCGTCTATGCCGATCGTTTCACGCCGGAGGACGAAAAGCGCCGCGCCCGTGAGACCGGGGAGGAAGCCGGCAGCATTCCGTTCCTCAAGCGGTTCACCGTATTCAACGCCGCGCAATGCGAAGGCCTGCCCGACAACATCGCCGTCGAGGCCCCACCTCCACCGCCCGGCATGATCGAGCCGCAGGTCGAGGCGCTGATCGCGGCGACCGGCATCGATTTCCGGATCGGCGGGAACCGCGCCTATTATGCCCCCGCTCAGGACTATGTGCAGGTGCCGCCGCCGCAAGCCTATTTCGAGCCGATCAATTGGCACCGGACCGCCCTCCACGAGATAGGTCACGCCACAGGGCATGAGACCCGGCTCGGGCGGGATTTCTCGGGTAGCTTCGGTACGAAGAAATACGCCTTCGAGGAGATGATAGCCGAGATTTCGAGCGCTTTTTGCTGCGCCTCGCTCGGGATCGTGCCGACGGTGCGCCATGCCGACTATGTTGGTTCGTGGCTGGAGGTGATGCGCGAGGATTCCCGCGCCATCGTGCGCGCCGCCTCGCAGGCGAGCAAGGCGGCCGACTGGATTCTCTCGCATCTGCCGGAGGGCGACGCCGCAGAAGCCGATATGGCGGCCACCGAGCGGAGGGCCGCGGCATGATCCTCCTGACAGATGAACAGCGCGCGCAGCTTCTCGCCAATGGCCGCCAACCGGACGCCGATCACATCCCGGTCGTCAAATTCTTCAACCCCTTCGGCGCGGGTGTCTGGCTTGCGACCGAATTGGACGAGGATGGCGACACCATGTTCGGACTGGCCGATATCGGCTGTCCCGAACTGGGCTCATGGCGCTTCGAGGAACTGCGATCCCTCCAGTTGCCGTTTGGCATGGGCATCGAACGGGATCTGCTTTTCATCGGAGATTTCCCGATCTCGGTCTGGGCCGAGGCGGCGCGTGAGACCGGCAGCATCCGTGATGCCGAGCGCGTGCTTTACCGCGCGGCTCAATCCTTGAGCCGGAAATCCTCCGATACGGAAAGCCGGTTTCCCTGAATTCCGGGTTCCAGGCTCTGCGGGTTCGGCGTCGCTCTCTTCAGAGGAAGAGGGCGGCGCTTCGCTTCGTGACGGGCTGGTTGCCGGAGAGAGAGGCTCCCCGGCGTCCGTCATGGAGTCACTGACATGGCCACTGCCGTTCAGAAAATCACCCTGTCGTCCTCGCGCGACATCCCCTTCAACAAGCTGGTGCTCAGCCAGTCCAATGTCCGGCGCGTGAAGGCTGGCGTCTCGGTCGAGGAACTGGCCGCGTCCATCGCCCGCCGGGGCCTGATCCAGTCCCTGCATGTCCGGCCAGAGCTGGATGCGGAGGGCAAGGAGACCGGCCTCTTCGAGGTGCCCGCCGGCGGACGGCGCTACCGGGCACTGGAGCATCTGGTCAAGCAGAAGCGCCTCAACAAGACCGCGCCGGTGCCTTGCATCGTCTCGGAGGCCAGTGACGACATCCTGATCGACGAGGTGTCGCTGGCCGAGAACATCGAGCGCGCGCCGCTGCATCCGCTGGATCAGTTCCGCGCCTTCCAGACCCTGCGTGAGAAGGGCATGAGCGAGGAGGAAATCGCCGCCGCGTTCTTCGTCGACGCCAAGGTGGTAAAGCAGCGCCTTCGCCTCGTTTCGGTCTCGCCTTCGCTGCTCGATGTCTATGCCGAGGACGGCATGACGCTCGAACAGCTCATGGCCTTCAGCGTTTCCGAGGATCACGCCCGCCAGGAAAAGGTTTGGGAAGCGATCCGGGACGGCTGGCAGAAGGAACCTTATTATATCCGCCGCCTTCTCACCGAAACCACCGTGCGCGCTTCCGACAAGCGGGCGCTCTTCGTCGGGGTTGGCGCATACGAGGACGCCGGCGGCTGCGTGCTGCGCGATCTCTTCCAGCAGGACGATGGCGGCTGGCTCCAGGACCCGGTGCTGCTCGACAGGCTTGTCGGGGAAAAGCTGAAGGCCGACGCGGAAACCATCGCTGAGGAAGGCTGGAAATGGATCGAGATCGCGGTGGACTTCCCCTATGGCCACACCAGCGGGATGCGCCGTCTGGCCGGCGCCACCATCGACTTGACTGACGAGGAGCGTGCCGAACGCGAGAAGCTCCGCGACGAGTTCGACGCGCTGGAGGCGGAATATGCCGAGGCCGACGAATTGCCCGACGAGGTGGATGCGCGGCTCGGCGAGATCGAGGAAGCGCTGGATGCCCTCGAATCCCGGCCGATGATCTATGCCGCCGACCAGATGGCCCGTGCCGGTGTTTTCGTCAGCATCCGTCACGACGGTCAGCTCGCCGTCGAGCGCGGTTATGTCCGCTCCGAAGACGAGGTGGTGGAAGGCCAGGAGGGCGATGGCGCCCAAGGTGCATCTGTTGAAGGCGGCGAGCCCGGCAGTGTCCAGCGCGCCGTCATCACCGTGGGCGGTGCAGCGCCGGAAACCGAGGAGGACGAAGAGGTCGAGACCATCCGGCCGCTGCCCGATCGCCTCGTCAGCGAGTTGACTGCGCATCGCACCTTGGCGCTTCGGGATGCCGTGGCGACCAACCCGCATGTGGCGATGACGGCGTTGCTGCACCGGTTGGTCACGGATTGCTTCCTGCCTCATTCCGCCAGGGGCTGCCTCGAGGCCCAGGTCCGGGAGGTTCACTTCCCGGCGCAGGCAGAGGATCTGGGCGAAAGCGCCTCGGCAAAGTCCATCCAGGATCGGCATGAACGCTGGGGCGATCACATCCCGGCCAACGATGCCGCGCTCTGGGACTGGCTGGCCGATCAGGACGACGACACCCGGATGGAGTTGCTCGCCCATTGCGTTAGCTTCGGCGTCAACGCCCTGCACGAGAAACCCAACCCCTATAGCGGCATGGGCGTCAGCCAGCATGGTCTCGACGTGCGCCTGTCGCAGGCAGACCGGCTCGCTCGGGCGACCGGACTCGACATGGTGGCGGTGGGCTGGCGGCCCACGGTCGGGAACTATCTCGGCCGCGTGACCAAACCGCGGATCATCGAGGCGGTGCGCGAGGGCGCCGGCGACTGGGCGGCGCAGCTCATCGATCATCTGAAGAAAGGCGACATGGCGAAAGAAGCCGAGCGCCTGCTGGCCGAAACCGGCTGGCTGCCGGAGCCGCTGCGCATGGTGGACCGTGATGCCAAGGTCGATACGGACGCGGACGATCTGCCCGAGTTCCTTGTCGACGATGGCGAGGATGAAGAAGCCACCGAGGAGGAGGACGCGCAGTCGATGGTCGCTGCCGAATGATCCTCAGGCGGGGCGGCTTCCGCTGCTCCGTCTCCTCCGTTCCGTTTCCACACTTCGCCCGGTCCTCGTGACCGGGCTTTTTCTTTGGAGATATCCGATGCCCGCAAATATCGACATTGACCAGATCTTTCGCGAGGACAGCGCCACCCCTCCTTCGGAACGCTCGCTGCCGTGGGAGGAAACCCGCGATGGCATTACCGTCGTAGTGGAGCCAAAGCCCCATTGGGCCGACGACATGCGCGCCTTTCGTCTCGATATGCGCCAATATTGCCGCTACGCGGATTGGACCGCGCAGGGCAATGATGCCCGGTTCTACGATCACATCGACACTTGCGGCGATGACGTGATGATGAAGGCGCAAGCCATGATCGCGCGCGAGATCGCTGACGGACTTTGGGATTGAAGGTCGTCACGGACCCGGTACCGGCCTCAATGGTCCCGATACCAGCTTCATCATGATTCCGATGATCCGGTCTGGGCAACGGGTTCCATCCCCGGCCTGGAACACGATCCTGATGCCGCATGAGGGCAAGGCTGGCGCGGAGAAACATCTGCGACGGGTCTTCGGCATCCTGTCAGAGGCAAAACACCACCCCCGCTTCCATTCGCAAACCTTGGTCTGATCCGTCTCTTTGCAGTCAACCCGCAAGGGGTCGGCCTACGCGCGCGTGCCGCTCTCGCGGATTCGGGACACATGCCCGAACGCACGAGAGTGATTGCAGATCCAGTCAGACACTTCGGGCGCCTGTCGCGCGGGGGATGGTCCCCCGCCTCCAGAGACAGGAGCCGATCCCGATGTCCTACGCAGATGCCACCGCCTTCGCCGCCAGCCTCGCCGACACGCTGATGGTCGAGATCGTCGTGTTCCAGGCCGGGGACGGAACCCACGGTGCTTGCCCCGCCGCCGAATTCGACGGCGACAACGACATGGTGAAGCTGGAACTGGACCCATGGGCCTGAGGCGCGACACGCGCCTCATTCCCTCCGCCCGGATCGCGGCTTATCCCGCGACCGGGCGTCCGGTCCTGCGATGACCGCCTATCGCCGGCAGCGCAACCGGGGACGCGCCCCGGCCAGAGAGGAAGAGTGCGGGCCGTTCGGCCGTGACGGGTTGGTTGCCGGAGAGAGAGGCTCGCCGGCGCCCGTCATGGAGTGATCCCGATGACCCATTTCCGATCCGATACTTTCCGGCCCATCGGCCAGATTCTCGCAACCGAGGTGATGCCCGCGCTCTTTCGCGCCCGGAGGCTGCCGCTGCGCATCTCGTGCCTCGGCATCGCCAGCGATGACGGTAATGACAAGGCCGACCGGTTCGACCGCACCATTCCGCTTGGGGAATGCCAATCACCCGAAGAGGCCATGCGCTTTGCCTGCCTGCGCCTGTCCCAGAGCAATATCTGCACCGGCCCCGACAGCTTCCCACACTTCCGCCCACGGATCATGGTCATCGAGGATTGCGAGCATCGCCTGGTCCTCGCCGGTGAAATCCGTGCCGGTGTCATTCTCTGGCAGCAGCCCGTTGCCTCGGACCCCGAGGCGCGCCGGATCGTCTCCGAGGCCAGCCGGTTGCGCGGCATGGCCTTCCGGTCGCCCGATCCCGACGAGGCTCGCGAGTATCGCTACCGCGCCGCCACGCTGGAAGCCCGGCTGGTCGATCCGTTCTGGCGCGAGACCACCACCGAGCTGCTCCGCCTGCCTCAGGCGGCCTGACCTCACGCCAACCTTCCCATCCACTTCGCCCGGCCATCCGCCGGGTTTTTCATTTCAGGAGCCTGATATGGCCGACAACAGCAAAACCGCATCCGAACCGCGCCCGCCGTTCTCCGACTGGGAAGCGCAGGCCGCCCTTCAATCCCGGCTCGAGGCCGATCTGTTCGCCATCAACAAGGCGACATTGTTCGATGCGCTGGTCTTCACCGGCGTTACCACCATCATCGTCACCTTCGACGGATATGGCGATTCCGGCCAGATCGAGGACGTCGAGGTCAAGGCCGGCGACGATAACATCGCCATGCCGGGGGCCATGATCGCATTCGCCAAAACCGTCTGGGGCCAGTCGGAGCCGGAGCGCTCGACCGTCACCATCGCCACGGCTGTCGAGAATCTCGCCTATGACGTCCTCGAACGAACGCATGGCGGCTGGGAGAATAATGACGGCGCCTATGGTGAGGTCATATTCGACGTCGCAAAGCGGGAGATCACGCTCGACTACAACGAGCGTTACACCGCCTCCGAAAACTACATGCACAGTTTCTGAGGGAGGCGATGATGGGACATTGTTATCATCACGCGCTGTCCTCGGCGCGCAAATGGGGTGGCGCGGCGGAAGACTATCTGCCGCTGCACCAATGGTTCGACGAGTCCAAGGAGATCATCGCGGATTTCCGGCATAGGGCGCTCCGCCATCATGCCCAGGGCATATTCGAACTGGAGCGGACGTTCGGCGCCACCATCACCATCTCGACCGGCCGCGTCGTGCCCGTGCGGTTGATCGGCGAACAGCATGTGCTGGAGGATTTCGGCTTCATACCTAGCTTCGCCGATTGGGTGCGCGCGATCCGTCCCCAGCCATGGATGGGCCGCGCCCAGCCGATACACAAGCTGGTCGATCCCTTCGCCGCGACCGCGGAGACCGAACCGAACACCGGCGGCTCGCCGCATCCGGTTCCCGATCCATCGGCACGCTGACCGCCGCCTTTCCTCCCAATTCCGCCCGGCCTCGCGCCGGGCGCTTTCGTTTCAGGAGCCTGACATGGCCGACTATTTCACCCATTTCTCCTGCCTGCTTGAAGTGGGCACCCCCGAAAACGCTGCCCGCGCGCTCGACCTCTATAATGCGCTCTCGGATGATAACGCCGCGGAAGATCCGCCTTCGGACGGATTTCTGCTCTCGATCCAGCCCGAACATGGGGGCTCGCATCTCTGGATGCGCGATGACGGCACGGGCGATCCCGAGCATGTCATCCAGTTCGTCAAACGCTGCGCGGCCGAGTTCGGCCTGACCGGATTATGGGGCATGCAATACGCCAACACCTGTTCCAAACCCCGCGTCGATGGGTTCGGCGGCGGCGCCCATGTCCTCGATCTCGCCACCGGCGAGACTGTGGACTGGATCTATACCGATGGCTGGCTGTCCATCGTGCTGGAGGGAGGCGACCCTCATGCCTGAGATCATCGAAACCACGGTCTACAGGCTCGACGAGCTGTCCGATGCGGCCAAGGACAAGGCTCGCGCCTGGTATCGCGAGGGCGGATTCGACTACGAATGGTACGATGCCGTCTATGAAGATTTCCAGCGCATCGCGGAAATCTTGGGCCTGGACCTCAAGACACGGCCCGTCCGGCTCATGGGCGGCAGCACACGGCAGGAGCCCCGCATCTGGTTTCGGGGATTCTGGTCGCAGGGCGACGGGGCTTGCTTTGAAACGCGGTATTCCTATCGAAAGGCCGCGCCGCGCCGTATCAGGGAATATGCCCCGCAGGACACCGAACTGCACCGCATCGCCGATGCCTTTCACACGATCCAGCGCCGAAACTTCTATCAGCTTCGCGCCGAAGCCACCCATCGCGGTCATTACTATCATGAGTATTGCATGGCGATCTCCGTCGAGCGCGATAGCCCGGCCTGGCAGGACATGACGGACGACGCCGAGGAAACCGTCATTGAGGCGCTGCGTGACCTCGCCCGCTGGCTCTATCGCCAGCTTGAGCGCGAATACGACTATCTGTCCTCAGACGAAGCAGTTGATGAGACCATCATCGCCAATGACTACACCTTCACCGACACGGGACGCCGCTTCGGCTGATCCTGATAAGCGCCCCGCCGTCACGGCGGGGCGCTTTTCCACTGTCATCATCTCAAGAGGCAGAGAGGTGCCGGGACGGGTTGAGTCCGGGTGGTCGAGAGAGAGCGCCCTCCGGGCTTTCCCGTTCCCGCTCTCCTGAGGTTTTCCGTAATGAACATTTCGTCTCCCGCGGCCGAGCCGGTCGCGCCGCTGGCGGCTGCGCCTTCCATCCTGGCCGCCGCCAATCTCATCCTTCCCTATCTCGAACGCGGCCAGCGCGTCGATGTCGCGATCCTGCGCGGCGCGATGGAAACCGCCTTCGGTGCGTCCGACGCCAGCGGCGCCTGGGACTGGAAACTGGCGTATGAAGCCTGCGAGGTCGCCACGGTTCTGTTCCTGCGAAAATACGGAAAGGCGCTTTTCCGTAAAGCCGCGTCTCCGCTTTCCCGGCTCGATCCGCTGGCGAAGATCGCCGGCCTGCTGCCGACGCAAACCCGCCGTTCCGAAGAAAGCCAGAGCTTCCAGCAATTCAGCACGCCTTTGCCGCTCGGCCTCGCCGCGCTGACCGCGGCATCGATCACCCCGGACGATATAGTGCTCGAACCCTCGACGGGCACTGGTCTTGTGGCCATCCTGGCACAAACCCTCGGTGGTTCGCTGATCCTCAACGAACTGGCCGAAATCCGCGCCGATCTTCTCTCTTCTCTCTTTCCGGCCTTTCCCGTCACCCGGTTGGATGCCGCCCAGATCGACGATCATCTGGCCCCGGATGCCGTGCCGTCCGTCGTGATGATGAACCCGCCATTCTCGGTCATGGCGAACGTCACCGGACGCGTAGCGGATGCCGCATGTCGGCATGTCGCTTCCGCGCTCGCCCGGCTGGCCCCCGGCGGGCGGCTAGTCACGATTACCGGCGCGAATTTCAATCCCGAGGCCCCGGCCTGGCGCGATGCCTTCATCCGCTTGCAGGCACGTGGCCGCGTGGTGTTCACCGCCGCCATCGGCGGGGCGGTCTATGCCAAGCACGGCACCAGCATCGACACACGGTTGACGGTGATCGACAAGGCGCCCGCCGACGACCCTGCCATCTTCCCGGTCTCACCTGGGATTGCGCCCGACGTCGCCACGCTGATCGGCTGGATCGAGAGCCAGGTTCCGCCACGCCTGCCGGTCTCCTTGCCGAAAGCCGCTATCGCATTGCCCGCCGAGGCTCCGAAGACGGTGCGCGGTTATCTTGCCCGCGCCGCATCCTCCCGCCCCGTTGCTGCTCCGGCCAACGATCCCGAGGGCATGGAACTCGCCTATGAGCCAGTGGACTGGGCGCCGCCGGAAGGCGCGCGGCTGTCGGACGCGATCTATGAGGAATATGCGCTGCAATCGCTGCGCATCCCCCTCGCCGAGCCACATCCGACCAAGCTGGTGCAATCGGCCGCCATGGCCTCGATCGCGCCGCCCAAGCCTTCTTACCGGCCCATGCTTCCCGCCGACATCCGTACCCGCCTGTCGGATGCGCAGTTGGAGACCCTGATCTATGCAGGAGAAGCCCATGCTGATCATCTCGCTGGCGCCTGGATGGTGGATGAGCATTTCGACAATGTGAGCGCCGCACTCGAGGATGCAGCCGGCGCTGTCCGCTTTCGCCGAGGCTTCATGCTGGGCGACGGGACCGGCGCGGGCAAGGGTCGCCAATCGGCCGGGATCATCCTCGACAATTGGCTGCGCGGACGGCGCAAGGCGGTTTGGATTTCGAAATCCGACAAGCTGATCGAGGACGCTCAGCGCGACTGGTCGGCGCTCGGCATGGAGCGACTGCTAGTCACACCTCTGTCGCGCTTCCCGCAGGGCAAGCCGATCACGCTGACGGAAGGCATCCTGTTTACCACCTATGCCACGCTGCGCTCCGATGACCGGGGCGAAAAGGTTTCGCGCGTGCGTCAGATCGTCGATTGGTTGGGCTCCGATTTCGATGGAGTCATCATATTCGACGAGAGCCATGCCATGCAGAATGCCGGTGGCGGTAAGGGAGAACGCGGCGATGTCGCCGCCTCGCAGCAAGGACGCGCGGGCCTGCGGCTCCAGCACGCTCTGCCGGATGCCCGCGTGGTCTATGTGTCGGCGACGGGCGCCACCACCGTCCACAATCTCGCCTATGCGCAGCGGCTCGGCCTCTGGGGCGGCGAGGATTTCCCGTTTCAGACCCGCGCCGAATTCGTCGAGGCGATCGAGGCCGGCGGCGTAGCGGCGATGGAGGTTCTGGCCCGCGATCTCCGCTCTCTTGGTCTCTATACCGCGCGGTCGCTCTCCTATGATGGCGTTGAATATGAACTGGTCGAGCACCCGCTGACCGGCGAGCAACGCCGCATCTACGATGCTTACGCGGCCGCATTTGCCGTGATCCATGGAAACCTGGACGCGGCGATGGAAGCGGCCAATATCACCGGCAGCGAGGGCACTCTAAACCGGCAGGCCAAATCCGCCGCGCGTTCCGCCTTCGAGAGCACCAAGCAGCGCTTCTTCGGCCATCTGCTGACCTCCATGAAAACCCCGACCCTGATCCGGTCCATCGAGGCAGATCTTGAAGCAGGCCATGCCGCCGTCATTCAGATTGTCTCGACCGGCGAAGCCCTGATGGAACGGCGACTGGCCGAGATCCCGACCGAGGAATGGAACGATATTTCCGTCGATATCACGCCGAGGGAGTATGTCGGCTCGTATTTGCAGCATTCCTTCCCGGTACAGCTCTATGAACCCTTCAGCGATGGCGAGGGCAACCTGTCGTCACGCCCCGTCTTCCGCGACGGTCAGCCGGTGGAATGCCGCGAAGCCGTGGCGCGGCGCGACGAGATGCTGGAGCAGCTGGGTTCGCTTCCACCTGTACCCGGTGCGCTTGACCAGATCGTCCAGCGTTTCGGCACGGATGTGGTGGCCGAGGTCACGGGCCGCTCGCGCCGGATCGTGCGCAAGAGCGACGGAGCATCGGCACGCCTTGCGGTCGAGAACCGTGCGCCGTCCGCCAACCTTGCCGAGACTTCGGCCTTCATGGATGACCACAAGCGCATTCTGGTCTTCTCGGATGCCGGTGGCACCGGGCGCAGCTATCACGCAGAACTCTCGGCACGAAACCAGCGGCTGCGAGTCCATTATCTGCTGGAACCGGGCTGGAAGGCCGATGCCGCCATTCAGGGGCTGGGGCGCACCAACCGGACCAATCAGGCGCAGCCGCCTCTGTTCCGGCCGATTGCCACGGATGTCAAAGCCGAGAAGCGCTTCCTCTCGACCATCGCCCGCCGCCTCGACACGCTGGGCGCGATCACACGCGGCCAGCGCCAGACCGGCGGACAAGGGCTGTTCCGCCCCGAGGACAATCTGGAATCCGGCTATGCCCGCGACGCGCTTCGCCAGCTCTATCTGCTGATCGTGCGCGGCAAGGTCGAGGGATGCTCGCTCGAACGGTTTGAATCCGCCACCGGCCTGAAGCTGATGGACAGCAATGGTGTGAAGGACGACCTGCCGCCGATCACCACCTTCCTCAACCGTCTGCTGGCGCTGACCATCGAATTGCAGGGTATTCTGTTCTCGGCCTTCGAGCAGCTTCTGCAGGCCCGGATCGACGGGGCCATTGCATCCGGCACCTATGACATGGGGCTGGAAACGCTGAAGGCGGAAAGCTTCATCGTCACCGACCGGCAGGTGATCCACATCCATCCGGGCACAGGGGCGGAAACCCGGCTCCTGACGCTCACCGAGCGCAAACGCAATCAGCCGGTCACGCTCGATGCCACGCTGGCTGAACTGGATGATCCCCGCGCAAGATTGCTCATCAACGAGCGGTCGGGACGTGCCGCCGTGCAGATTCCGACCACCAGCGTTATGCTGGATGATGGCGAGATCGAACGGCGCGTGCGGCTGATCCGGCCGATGGAGGCGATAAATATTCCGGTGCGGGCGATGGGCGAAACCCACTGGATCGAGGCCGATCGTGTCGCCTTCAGCGCAGCCTGGACTGCGGAACTGGCCGAGGTGCCGGAGTTCACCGACAGCATCCTGCATATGGTGACAGGGCTGCTTCTGCCGATCTGGAAACGCCTGCCGCAGGAATCCTCCCGCGTCTATCGCCTCCAGACCGACGAGGGCGAACGCATCATTGGTCGCCGGGTCTCGCCGGCATGGGCCGCCAATGCCTCGACCAGTGGCGTCACCAGCAGCCTGACACCGGATGCCGCCTATGCCGCGCTGATCGAAGGTCGCACGATCCTTGATCTCGCCGAGGGGCTGCAACTGCGCCGCGTCCGGGTCATGGGCGCCAACCGGATCGAACTGACCGGCTTTACTGACGCGATGCGCGACCGGCTGCGGGCCTATGGCCTCTTCAGCGAGATCATCTCGTGGAAGCTGCGTTTCTTCGTGCCCGTCGATGCAACGGGACCGGAGATCACCGGCAAACTGCTTGACCGCTTCCCGGTTGAGCGCATCGGTGAGCGGGAGGCCGCATAATGGCGCGTCTCAACGCTTCCGAACTGGCCCAGCGTCTCGGCCGACAGGCCGAGGCGGTGTGCCGCCACTATCTGTCGAATGGTCGTAAACAGGGCAATTACTGGCAGGTTGGCAATGTCCGAAACACGGCTGGACGCTCCATGTTCGTCCGGTTGCACGACAGCGTGAAAGGCATTGCCGGAAAATGGCAGGACTCGGCCACGGGTGAACATGGCGATCTGCTCGACGTGATCCGGGACTCGCTCGGCCTGATCGACTTCGCAGATGTTGCCGAAGAGGCCCGGCGCTTCCTCAGCCTGCCGCATGCTGACCCTGATCCGTCATCCCGCCAGTCTCGAACGCCAGCACCATCGGGATCGTCCGAAGCGGCACGTCGCCTCTGGCGCATGACGCAACCGCTCATCGGCAGTACCGCAGAGGCGTATTTACGCGGACGCGGCATTACGGATTTACGCCAAACCGCAAATCTGCGCTTCCATCCCAACTGCTACTGGCGGCCTGAGGACGATGGCCCGACCGAGACATGGCCCGCCATGATCGCCGCCGTCACCGGCCTCGATGGCAGGATTACCGGCGCACACCGCACATGGTTGGCCCCGGACGGTTCCGGCAAGGCACCTGTCGATCCGCCGAGGAAGGCAATGGGCGACCTGCTCGGGCATGCGGTTCGTTTCGGTGATGCGCAGGATGTCATGGCAGCGGGGGAAGGCATCGAAACCATCCTGTCGCTGCGTCAGACTCTGCCCACCATGCCGATGGTTTCCGCACTCTCTGCCGGACACCTCGCTGCCATCCTGTTCCCGCCACAACTGCGCAGGCTCTATATCGTCCGCGATAACGATCCGGCAGGTGACAGCGCCTGCGATAGCCTGGTGGGCCGGGCGCACGAGGTCGGGATCGAGGCCATCACGCTCTCGCCCATGATGGGGGACTTCAACGAAGATCTCGCAACTCATGGGCTGGATGCCGTTCGGGCAAAGATCCGGGTGCAAATCGCTCCCGAGGACGTCAGCCGCTTCATGGCCTCGATAGCATAGCCGGTACGGGGGCCGTGATCGGGGCGTTCCGATCCTTTCATGCGCATTGGCTGCATCCTGTCATCAGCAGAGGACCGCGCCTTGGCCTTCCGAGAGGGCGATCGGCCCACAAACGCTCCGGTCAGGCAATGGCGGCGCCCGACTGATTTCCGTCGGCGGGCAAGCCCGCCTTTACAGCGCGAAACAAATCAGCCGGGCTTTGCCATCAAGGCCCTCGCCAGAGGCTCGCGCTGCCAGACCGGAGCGCCCGTGGGCTTTCGTCGCCATGAAGGCCGCGACGGTCGCGGTCCAACTGACGGAAGCATCCCATGTACGCGCACGACGATTTCGAACCCGATCACAGCACGTCCCCGACCGGCCATGCCATCGAAGAACTCGAACTCTACGGCTACCGCCCCTCCGAAGACGAGGCCGATCCCCGGATCACACCCGAAGATCACGTCATCCAGGGCGCAGTCTCCGACATCTTCGATGCCCTGATTTCCACCATGGCCGACACCAGCCTCGATTTCGACCTCGACGAGATCCTCTGGTCCACCGTCAACACCTTCCACCGCGCTGTCGAATGGATCGAGACGAAACTCGACGATAACGAGCAGGCACAGAAGCGTCTTCAGCGTGAACAGGATGGCAGCGAGGTCAAATCCGTCCAGCTCGAAACCCTGATCGGCGCGGGCCAAAGCCTGATCGAGCGCCGCGACAGCATGGAAACCTTCCGCGATAGCGCCGCGGACATCTATCTGCGCACCACCGGAACGCCCTGGTCGCAACGCTCCGGCTCACGGGTCAACCATCGCAAGATGACCTCGGCCATGATCGACAGCCGCGACTTCATCGCCGCAAAACGCCGGGCCGACAACGAGGTGCTGCTGCCCGCAGGTCCGAAGATCGCCTTCTCGGGCGGTGACACCACCGATCACCGGACGATCTGGGCCAAGCTCGATCAGGTCCACGCCAAGCACCCGGACATGGTGCTGATGCATGGCGGATCGCCCAAGGGCGCGGAACGCATCGCGGCCACATGGGCCAATAACCGCAAGGTCGCACAGGTCGCCTTCAAACCCGACTGGGCAAAACATGCCAAGGCAGCACCGTTCAAACGCAACGACCAGATGCTCGGCATTATGCCGATCGGGGTCATCATCTTCCCCGGCACGGGCATTCAGGACAACCTGGCCGATAAGGCCCGCAAGATGGGCATCCCGGTCTATCGCTTCGGGACAGGCAGCGCGTGAGCGCTGCCTTCCCAGCTTCATCATGAGCATGGCGATAGCTCACGCCGATCATTCCATGTCGCACAGACAGACATGTTCATGCTAAAGGTCGCGGTGCGCCGTGGTGGTGGTGGAAGGCGCAACCGTCCAACATTTTGCACGGAGACACCACCATGATCGTCCTCGGAATCCTTGTTTCCATCGCAGCCATCGGCAC
The DNA here is from genome assembly GCF_014764685.1 of Allobosea spartocytisi. Classification (NCBI taxonomy): domain Bacteria; kingdom Pseudomonadati; phylum Pseudomonadota; class Alphaproteobacteria; order Hyphomicrobiales; family Alloboseaceae; genus Allobosea; species Allobosea spartocytisi. Next base: position 8,978 of record NZ_JACXWY010000035.1, on the reverse strand, counting down.
CATGTGCTGGCTGCTGTTCAACCTTGCCGTCTTTGCTCTTCCGTTCTTTATCGGCATAAACGCAGGAACCTGGGCCTATGGCACGGGGGCTGGCTGGCTCGGCGGCATCCTCATTGGTTTTCTCGCCGCCGGTCTGACACTGGCAGTCGGTCAGGGCCTGCTCATGCTGGTCCGCCCGATCTGGGCGCGACTGCTGATCGCTCTGGCCTTTGTCGCTCCGGCGGGTATGGCCGGGTTCTACGCCACCCTCGGTATCGTCAAGCACATGATGCCCTCAGAGACATGGCAACTCATCTTCTCGGTCATCGGAGCGGTTGCGGTGGGCGTGACAACGTTCCTGCGCGTTGCGGGCATGGCCGCGACCGGCCCAGCGGACGGCGGCTTTGTGCGCACTTGAACCACAGTGATCCGTTGATCGCGACCAGAAGCGGATACGGATCATCTTCCATCTTCGTCAGGAATATGGCGGTAGATAGCGGGCAAGCATCGGATCAGCGTGAGACACAGCCGCGCCCCATAGGAGCGTAGGACGGTCAGCGCCAGCGTTCGTGGACTGACCAGAAACCGATGGGGCGACGCCGGTTGGAATAGGCCGGAATGAGAGATGCGCATGGCCTGAGACGCGCGGTGACAAAAGAGCCGGTACGGCCGGTCTGGTCATCCTGTTGAGCCCCAAGGTTGCCACCGTCTCCGTTCAGCCCCCGTGTCTCGACCGCTCCAAACGGCCTCTTCAATGGCCTGATCTGGCCGAAGAACAGCGCGATGCGCTTCGACCGCTTTAGCGCAACAGCGTCGTCACAACTTTCTTCCCCTGCCGGCAGAGCCGCCATTCCGCGCGGAACAAGAAAGTTTCTCCTGTGCTGTCCAGCCCCTTTGGGGTGCGCCAGCGTTCGTCTCCGGCCGGTCGATCGCCATCGAGGCCGCAATGGTGCGGGCTCGGAAACGGAAAACGGAGACTTAAAATGGCAACCATCGGCACCTTCAAGAAGACCGGCTCGAACGAATTCACCGGCGAAATCGTCACCCTCAGCGTCCAGGCCAAGGGCGTGCGCATCGTTCCCGACCTGCGTGCCACCGGCGAGAACGCCCCCAGCCATCGGGTCCTGGTCGGCCGCGCCGAGATCGGCGCCGCCTGGTCCAAGCGCTCCAACGAGGGCCGCGACTATTTGGGCCTCAAGCTCGACGATCCGAGCTTCACCGCCCCGATCTACGCCAACCTCTTCGACGACGAAGACGGCGAGAGCTACGCTTTGATCTGGTCCCGGCCCAATCGCCGCAATGGCGAGTAAGCCCGTCGCGCGAAGATGCCCCGCCCGGACGATCCGGGCGGGGCAAAGCGCTTGAGGGCAACCGAATCAGTCGGCAGCAGTTCAATCTATCCCACCCGTAAACCTGTCAAATTGTCTGGCCAGACCCACGAGGAGCGACTATTATAGTCGTAGTTCTGGCGCGAGAGCTGGTCCGAATGGGAGGTGATCATGCATGATCACCGCCCGACAATCGCGGGCCGCACGCGCGCTGCTTGGTTGGACTCAGGAGACGCTCGCTGACAAGGCCCGAATATCGCTGACCGCGCTCAAACGCCTCGAGTCTGAAAGCAGACTCGACGTGTATGAGACGACGCGCGATCAGGTTCGCAGGGCGTTCGAGAGCAGCGGCATCATCTTCCTGAACCCCGACCAGGGTATCGGAGTGCTGCTGGTCGATGAGAAACACCGACGGTCCCCACCGCCACTCTAGCGCTCACGTCCCGGTCTCGCCTGAAAACAGGCTTGGGATTTCGGTCGCATCGTGGTTAATAAATTCCTTCTATGCGGATAGAGATATCCCAAAGGGGGCATCGTGACCGATTCCAACTTTCTGGATGAGCCGCCGGAAAGCTTTGCGCTCACCGACTACGATCGAGCGCATATGAAGCTCTACATGCGTCTGTTGGATGCAGCAGCTGACGGTGCTGACTGGCGTGAAGCCGTAAGTGTCCTCTTCGGCCTTGATCCCGAGTGCGACCCCGAACGTGCCCGTCATGTCCATGACCGGCACCTGGCCCGCGCCCGCTGGATGACCACCCATGGCTATCGCCAGCTTGTTCGTGAAGGACAAAGCCACTGATCTGGTGATGCGCTGGCCGCAATACCCATTGCAAGCAATGCGGCTTCCACCTTTTGCCCGAGCCGGCAATCGTCTTCGCCTCGACACACCAGAACCGCGAAAAGGCTGGAGGGCAGGATGTCTCCCGACACATCCCGGTGGCGAACACCGTCGAATTATGACTACACCGACCATCTGAACGCATCCGATGTCGGCTGGGAGTGGTTGAGGCGCAACCAGGACTATCAGCGCGACTTCGATGCTCTGCAAAATGCCGCAACTCACACCCCGGCTTTGATTAAACGAGCGAGCCTCCGCTGGGGGCTGCGATTTCGCCGCCCCACCGAGCCTCAACGCTACTGAAACTCCGGTTTTCTGGCTTCCCGAAGACGACGCAGGCGCTGTCATACTCGCGCCGGCGCCCCCGATCCTGCCACATGGCACAATCGCGGCAACTGCTCTGTCCGACGCGCACGAGAGAGTCGGGCCTGAAGCGCATCACATCCTGCATCCGCTCGGCGGCGGCGATCATCTCCATCTCGTTCTGCCGAATGACGCCCCGGTCGATATAGGGCTCGTCGCCATCGTGCCGCTCGGACTAGAAGGATTCGATCGCGTCAAGGCGATTGTCCGTCTGCTTGCTTCGCTTCACCACCGATCCGTCCCGCCAGACACGCGGTTGACGGGTCAGCAACGTGCGCGTGCGCGGCGCATGTTGCAGGCTTTCGATGGGCGGCAGACCGGCGCCACCCATAAGGAAATCGCCGAAGTAATCTTCCACACCGGCAAACTCACCCGCGATGAATGGCAAGCGGCTTCGGAGCGGCATGCCGTGATGAGCCTCCTGGAAGGGGCCGAGGCCATGATTGCCGGTGGCTATCGCGGCCTTCTTCGGCATCGTCGCCGATCATAATTCGCGCCAGCCTCGCAGCCGGTGTGGAGTTTTAGGCCCCCCTTACTTCCCACTGCAACTCGCCGTCCCGCCTTCGCCATCGTGGCCTGCGTCAGCCGTTGCTCGCCAGCGGCCTCAACGCACCCACGGAGGCCCCATCCATGCGACCCGATCTCGCCGCCCTTCCGCCACGCTACCTGCGCACCAAGGAAGCCGCCGAATTCCTGAGCCTGTCGTCCCGCACACTGGAAAAGCACCGCACCTATGGCACCGGCCCCGCCTACCGGAAACTCGGCGGGCGCGTCGTCTATGCCGTCGATGACCTGACGGCCTGGGCCGATAGCGGCTCGGTCAGGTCCACATCCGATCCGCGTGGCGCGGTGCAGCCGGCAAAGCGGCAGGCAACCGCACCCGTTGCCCGTCGTGCGCGATAGCCGCGAGGCGGCTCCCTCATGCCGATGCGCAAAAGCTCAACATCAGAACGTGGGCAGCTCGATCTGTTCAGGGCGCTTCCGGGCGATTTCTCGCCTCGCGATGCACAGGATCTCATGGCCTATCCCTTCTTCTCGCTCTCGAAATCTCACCGGACAGCCCCGATCGATTTTGTCGCCGGCGGCGTCGCGATCCGTGTCGAAGCCGTACCCGACCATGGCATGGCCACCATCTGGGACGCCGACATCCTGATCTGGGCGGCCAGCCAGATCGTCGAGGCCCGCGACGCAGGATTGCCAACATCGCGTCTGATGGCCGCCACGCCCTACGAAATACTGACCTTCATCCGGCGTGGTGTCGGCGCGCGCGACTATCAGCGTCTGAAGGCCGGGCTTGATCGGCTCCAGTCGACAACGGTGTCGACCTCGATCCGGCAGTCCGCGGAAGGCCGCCGCCATCGCTTCTCCTGGATCAACGAATGGCGCGAACGCACCGACCATCGCGGCAGGTCGGCAGGCATTGAACTGATCGTGCCGGACTGGTTCTACAGCGCAGTCCTCGACGACGCGCTCGTTCTCACCATCGATCGGACCTATTTCAACCTGACGGGCGGCCTGGAGCGCTGGCTCTATCGTCTGGTACGAAAGCATGGTGGCAAGCAGCGGCGAGGCTGGCGGTTCGATCTGCGTCACCTCTACCTGAAGTCGGGAAGCCTCTCGCCCTTCAAGCGCTTTGCTTTCGAGTTGCGCGACATCATCCGTCGTCAGCCGCTTCCGGGATATTGGCTTTGCCTTGAGATCGAGGTCAGTGGCCGCACCCTGCTCGCGTTCGAGCCGTGGAAACCCTGTGGAAAAGCTGTGGATGGCGTCGTGCCATCAGGAACCCCGACCCTTGTGCCATCGGGAACCGCGCGCACGTGCCATCGGGAACTCAAACAGGCCGTAACCGATGAAAAAGAAAAAAGAAATCGTGCCCTTAACTTAGAATCTAACCAAGAATCTAACATTGAAGAGCGCGCGCGCGATGTGGATAGAACCACGCGCACATCTTCAGGCAGCGCCCATAATCGCGCGTCGTGCAATCGCCGCAGAACATCTTCCCGGCCAGTCTCGATAGATACTTCCGGCTCCCCAGCCGCCGTTCACCTCCCCTTCGATGATGAACCGGGAGGGAAGCCATGATCGTCGCTCTCCTCAACCAGAAAGGCGGCGTCGGCAAAACCACGCTGGCGCTGCACCTCGCGGGAGAATGGGCCGCAAGGGGAAAGCGCGTCACGCTGATCGACGCTGATCCACAAGGCTCCGCGCTCGACTGGTCGCAGACACGCAGCCATGAGGGGCTGCCAAGGCTGTTCAGCACTATCGGCCTGGCCCGCGACACCTTGCACCGGGAAGCGCCGGAGCTGGCCCGCGACGCCGATCACGTTGTCATCGACGGGCCGCCGCGCGTCGCAGCTCTGATGCGCTCGGCGCTGCTTGCCGCCGACCTGGTGTTGATCCCGGTGCAGCCATCCCCCTTCGATGGTTGGGCCTCGGCCGAAATGCTGGCGCTTCTCAAGGAAGCGCGCATCTACAGGCCTGAGCTGGTCGCCCGTTTCGTGCTCAACCGTTGCGGCGCGCGCACCGTCATCGCCCGAGAGACGGCCGAGACGCTGGCCGACCACGATCCGCCCTTGCTTGCCGCCACCATCGGCCAGCGCGTCGTCTTCGCCGACGCCGCGCAGTCCGGCCGGCTTACCAGCGAGATCGACGCCGACAGCCGGGCCACGCGCGAGATCGCCGCGCTTGCCACGGAGATCGACCATCTCGGCATCGGGCGGAGCGCGCCATGACCCGCGCTCCCGGCAAGCCTCGCTTCGCATCCCGGCCGAGCGATCCCGAGAGCTGGATCAAGGCTTCGGACACGCCGCAGACCGGCAAAACCACAGGCGAGGCGTTCACCGCTCGCCTGACGATCGACATCACGCCCGAGATGCGCGGGCGCATCAAGGTCGCGGCTTTCCGGCGCGGCATCACCGTCGCCGACATGCTGCGCGACCTGCTCGCGCGCGAATTTCCATCCACCGAAGGAGATCCGATATGACCGGCAACGCGGCCCGCCGCTTGCACGGCCGTCCGCTGCCGGACGGGCCTGCGCCTTTCACCACATTGGTCGAACTGACCTTCGACAAGCGCAAGGTCGAGCGCTGGATACGGTTCGGCCGCAAGAGCTACGAACAGATCATCGACCGTCGCCGCAGCCTCGTCGGCTTCGCGCCGGAAAGCGTCTTCGCCTTCGTCCGCTGGGCGGCGGGCGAGCATGGCACGGTGATTTCCCGCATCGACATCGTGCGCGCCATCGGCCGCGGCGAGCCGTTCCAGACGCTGCCTTTCGTCCGCCCCGGCGGCGACATCCTGTTGCGCCTCGATAGCTGGGCGAAGGTGCAGCGCGCGCTGGCCGCCATCGACGCGGTGGAAGCGCTCGGCCTCGATCCGGCCGACGCCGCGCCCGATCACTGGCGGCATGTCCACAACCGCCTGACCGCCGGTCTGGAGCCGCGCGACTACACGCCGGAACGACACGCCGCCTGGCTCCATCGCCGGAGGATCGAACCATGACACGGTTCGGCTACGTCATGGTGACGTATTTTGCGGCGATGGGCGTCGCCATCGCCGCGTTCATCCCGACGCCTACGAAACTGATCTGGAACGCCACGGCCAGCGCGCCCATCGGCTTCTACACCGTCGAACCCGCCGAGCGGATCGAAGTGCCCGAGCTGGTCGCAATCATGCCGCCCGAACCGCTCGCCGCCTTCATGGTCGAGCGCGGTTATGTCGGGCGCGGCGTGCCGCTCCTGAAGCGCGTCCTCGGTTTGCCCGGACAGCGGGTTTGCCGCACTGGCCGCACCGTCACCGTCGATGGCGTGGAAATGGGCGAAGCGCTGGACCGCGACCGGATCGGCCGCGATCTGCCGGTCTGGCAGGGCTGCCGCGTCATCGGCGACGGCGAAATCTTCCTCATGAATTGGGAGATCCGCGACAGCCTGGACGGCCGTTACTTCGGACCCATCCCCGCAGATTCCGTCATCGGCCGGGCGCTGCCGCTCTGGACCGATGAGGAAGGCGACGGCCGCTACGAATGGCGCGTGCCGACGCATTAATCCTCCCTGAAACCTGCAACCATTGGAGACTTGTCATGCCACAGATCGGTCAATTCACCGCCGAAAATGAAACCTTCGTCGGCCGTGTTCATACGCTCACCCTTTACCGTGAACTGACCATTGTTCCCGCCGAACCATCGGATGCGGACAACGCGCCCGCCTATCGCGTCCTTCATGGGGCCGAAGATGGCCCCGAGGTCGGAGCGGGCTGGAAGGAGGTCGGCGAAAAAGCCGGCGATTACATTTCGCTGGTGATCGACGATCCCGCCTTGCCGCAGCCGATCCGCGCCAACCTCTTCCAGAACAGCAACGACAAGACGGCGTGGTCACTGCACTGGAACCGCCCGAAGCCGCGTGGCGGGCGGGACTGAAAGCCATGCGCTATTGCGTCATCCTCGCGTTCAAAACCCTCATCCCGTTGTTCGCGGCAAGGCCGTCTCATCCTGTCGTCCCGCTCGGCCACCGGACGGCCGGCGCGCACAGCGAAGGTCAGGGGCGGCCTCTCGCCGGCGCTCGCGCCTTGCCCTTGACCGCAGCGAGCACGCTGGCAGGCTGGAGGTCGAACAGAGACAGGAAGATCGTGCGATATGCCGGTCTGCTGCTGGCTGGCGTGCTCGCGGTCGGAGTCAGTCCGGTTGCCGTATCGGCGCAAGCCGCACCCGTCGCGCGCGCGAATCCCTCCGATCCCTATGCCGGCTTCATTACCGAAGCCTCGCAACGTTTCGGTATTCCCGAACACTGGATTCGCGCAGTGCTCCGCGCCGAGAGCGCGGGCGACGTGCGCGCAATCTCGTCGGCCGGAGCGATGGGATTGATGCAGGTCATGCCCGACACTTGGGCGGGCCTGCGCGTCCGCCATGGCCTCGGCCGCGATCCTTACGACCCACGCGACAACATCATGGCGGGTGCGGCTTATCTGCGCGAAATGTGGGACCGCTACGGCAACGTCGCCGCGATGCTCGCGGCCTACAATGCCGGTCCTGGCCGTTACGACGAACATCGCACGACAGGCCGTGCCTTGCCCGCCGAGACGCGCGCCTATGTCGCTGCGCTTGCGCCAGTTCTGGGCAGTTCGGCCGGGGGCGAAATACCCGCGCCAGAACCGCCACCGCCGCCCGACTGGCGCGCGGCTCCGCTGTTCGTCACGCGCTCGACCGACATGCGAACTACCGCCGCGCCGTCATCCGAAGTGCAATCCGGTGACATCCGCGCGCCCGTTCCGGTGCGCAATGCCGCCGATACGGAGCCGACCGGCAGCATTTTTGTGGCCCGCGCCGACGACGGGGGAGCGCCATGACAGGCGTGTTCCCGCGCTCGGCGCGATACGTTCCGGTGTCCAGTCATGCAGGGTTTCGCCTGGCTGGATTCCCGGCAGGAAGGGCGGAAAGGGCAGTAAAGGCGGAGGGCAAGATAAAGGAAACCGGCACTACGTTGGCCCGATTTCTGAATTTGTTGTTGTCTGCACACTGGTTGGGGGAGCCGGGACTGGCACCATGGTTTTCGCCCCGTGGTGCCGGAGATTCGCGCAAAGCCTTGGCCTTGCGGGGTTTTGACCGGCACTACAGCCGCATTTTAGCCGATTTCCGGCGGGTTCGGCATTTTTTTGGCCAGAGGCGCACTCATGAGCGCCGATGATGAAAACCGCTTCCGTCCGAAGCCCGGCCGCATCCGAGCGGATGCGCCGAAGCTCGGCAAGGCCAAGAGCTTTCTCACCCAGGCCAAGAAGCTCGCGCGCCAGCATAGCAACATCCCTGGCAGATCGTCTCCATCGGCATCGCGATCCCCGTCACGCACCACTTCGGGTTCGGCCGGAAAGAGCGGGAAGGTTTCGCGGGCCAGCAAGGGGCCGGGCGTCAAGCGCGGACGCGGTGCGGCCTTCGTGAATGCTCGAACCCTGTCGGGCGGCTGGCGCCACAGCGCGCCGGGAATGCGCCGCGTCGTCGTCAAGACGCGCTACGTCCAGCAGGCCGGCAAGAACGGCAAGGCCGCCGCCCATCTTCGCTACATTCAGCGTGACGGAACCTCGCGCGATGGCGAACGCGGCCAGCTCTATTCCGCCACCGAAGATCGCGCCGACGGCGATGCCTTCGTCGAGCGCGGCAAGGACGATCGCCACCAGTTTCGGTTCATCGTCTCGCCCGAGGATGCTGTCGATCTCTCGGACCTCACCGAGCACACCCGCGATCTGATGAAGCAGATCGAAGGCGACCTCGGCACGAAACTCGATTGGGTCGCGGTCAACCATTACAATACCGGTCATCCCCATGTGCATGTCATCGTCCGGGGGAAGGACGATCTCGGCTGTCCGCCGTCAGCGCCCTTGAGACAGATTCGGGATTTTCGGGAAGGGAGGATTTCTGGATCATCGCAGCCATTCAGGAGCGCAGATGAGACAGAAATCGGTGCCGGAGAAAGCTCCGGCAGAGC
>NZ_JACXWY010000034.1:0-33371 GCF_014764685.1 Allobosea spartocytisi | reverse complement strand
AGCCCCCGCCGCCCGAGAAGCCGCCTCCGCCGGAAAAGCCACCGCCCGAACTCCAGCCCCCGCCGCCGCTCCAGCCCGAGCCGGATCCCCAGCCCGAATTGCCCGGCGGCAGCACGATCCAGCGGCCGTCGCGGGTCCGGTATCGGCGCGCGCCGCCACTCTGCTGGCTCAGGCCCCGCAGGAAGGCGACGATGAACAGGAAGATCAGGACCATCGCGACGACGACGGCGATGTCCTCCTGAATCGTGCTCTCGTCCGAGCGAACCTCGGCGCGGCGCTGCCATTCCTCGGCGTCGCCCGCCAGGATGGTCAGGATGGCGTCGGTCCCGGCCTCGATGCCCCCGGCGAAATCGCCCGTCTTGAATTTAGGCGCGATCGCCGTGGTGATGATCACCTTGGAGAGCGCGTCGGTCAGCGCACCTTCGAGCCCGTAGCCGACCTCGATGCGGACCTTGCGCTCGTTGGGCGCCACGATCAGCAGCACGCCGTTGTTCTTCGCCTTCTGGCCGAGCTGCCAGTGCCGATAGAGCCTGTTGGCGAAATCCTCGATCTCCAGCCCCTGCAGCGAAGGCACGGTCGCGACCACGACCTGGTCCGACGTCTTGTCCTCATGCGCCTTGAGCTTGTCCTCGATGCGCTGGCGCGCCTCCGGGGCGATGATGTTGGCGCCATCGACGACGCGGCCCGTGAGTGCCGGATAGGTCGGATCGGCGGCGAATGACGGCAGAGCGCAGAGCAGGAAGACAAAGAGCAGGGAAACACGACGCAGAACCCCTCTCCCATCCGGGAGAGGGGTTCCCCGCGCCGCTTGCGGCATGGCCGTCACAGCTTCAGAACTTCACCGCCGGCGGCCGCTCGGCACCGGCCGTGGCGGTGAAGGTTTCCATCGGCTTGGCGCCCCAGAACAGCTTGGCCCAGATCACGCCCGGGAAGGTGCGGATCTCGGTGTTGAAGTCCTGCACGGCCTGGATGTAGTCGCGCCGCGCCACGGCGACGCGATTCTCCGTCCCCTCGAGCTGCGACTGCAGCGCCAGGAAGTTCTGGTTCGACTTCAGGTCCGGGTAGCGCTCCACCGTGACGAGCAGCCGCCCCAGCGCGCCGGTGAGCTGGTTCTGCGCGTCCTGGTATTCCTTGAACTTGGCCGGGTCGCTGATGGTCGAGGCATCGACCTTGACCTGCGTCGCCTTGGCGCGGGCCTCGATCACGGCCGTCAGCACCTCGCGCTCCTGCGCGGCATAACCCTTCACCGTCTCGACGAGATTGGGAATCAGGTCGGCGCGGCGCTGATACTGGTTCTGCACCTCCGACCAGGCGGCCTTCGCCTTCTCTTCCAGCGTCGGCACGTTGTTGTAGCCGCAGCCGGCGAGCGCGATGCCGAGAAGGCCGAGCGCGAACCAGGCCAGCGGACGGCGAAGCTGGGCGGAGAACGTCATGCCGAAAACCCCTTTTGGCAGCGTTGCAATGGTGTCGATTCGGACCTTACCTGTCGCGCCGCTCCGGTCAAAGCTGCCAGGGCGCGGCGAATGGCCTATGGTGGGCCGAACCCCGCCGGAGGCTTGCATGCGCTTCGCCCGACTGACCGTCTTGCCAGCCGCGCTTTTCGCCGCGCAGATCGCGATCGCGCAGCCTCTCGCCCCCGCGCCGGAGGCGGGAACCGGCCGGATCGCCAGGGTCGAGACGACCGCGCGGCAGTTCATGGCGGCCGCCGCCAATCCGCTCGCGGCTTCGGCCGGGCGCGATATCCTGCGCGCCGGCGGCAGCGCCACCGACGCCGCCATCGCCATCCAGCTCGTGCTCAATCTGGTCGAGCCGCAGAGCTCAGGCATCGGCGGCGGCGCGTTCTTCGTTCATTGGGGCGAGTTCGACCGCAAGGTGACGACGCTCGACGGCCGCGAGACGGCGCCCGCCGCCGCAAAGCCCGACCGCTTCATGAAGGACGGCAAGCCGATGCCGTTTCGGGAGGCCGTGATCGGCGGCCGCTCGGTCGGCGTGCCCGGCACGCTCAGGCTGCTGGAGGAGGCGCATCGGCGCTGGGGCAAATTGCCCTGGGCCGATCTGGTCGCTCCCGCACTCAAGCTCGCGGAGGAGGGCTTTGCGATATCGCCGCGCCTCAATGGCCTTCTCGCCGGCGACAAGGATCTCCCGAAAAATCCGCGCGCCGCCGCCTATTTCTACGAGACGGACGGACAGCCCAAAGCCGTCGGCACGATCCTGAAGAACCCGGCCTTCGCCGAAACATTGCGCGCCATCGCGGCACAAGGCGCGGATGCGCTCTACAAGGGCCCGATCGCCGAGGACATCGTCGCCACCATAGCGGAGCATCCGAGCAATCCCGGCGACATGACCCTCGCGGATCTCACGGCCTACAAGGTCGAGGAGCGCGAGCCGGTCTGCGGTGCCTACCGCGTCTGGCGGCTCTGCGGCATGGGGCCGCCGAGCTCGGGCGCCGTCGCCGTCCAGCAGATCCTCGGCATGCTCGAACGCGTCGATCTCAGGCGGATGGGGCCGGGCCCCGAGGCCGCCCATTGGCTGAGCGAGGCCGGCCGGCTCGCCTTCGCCGATCGCAACCTCTATCTCGCCGACCCCGCTTTTCTTGCCGTGCCGGTGCGCGGCCTGATCGACCGCGACTATATCCGCTCGCGCGCTGCCCTGATCAGCCCGGAGCGTTCCATGGGCCGGGCGCAGGCTGGCGATCCGCCGCATCGGCGCGCCGGCTTGCTCGCCCCCTCCGAGGGCATCGAGCATGGCACCAGCCATATCTCGGTGGTGGATGCGGCCGGCAACGCCGTCGCGATGACGACGACCATCGAGGGCGGCTTCGGCTCGCATCTGATGACGAAGGCCGGCTTCCTGCTCAACAACGAACTGACCGATTTCAACTTCGCGCCGGACGAGGACGGCAAGCCGGTCGCCAACCGGGTCGAGCCCGGCAAGCGCCCACGCTCCTCCATGGCGCCCACCCTCGTCTTCGACGCTTTCGGCCGGCTCTATGCGGTGGCGGGCTCGCCAGGTGGCAGCCAGATCATCGAATTCGTCGCCAAGACGCTGGTCGCCTTGCTCGACTGGCGCATGGACCCTCAAGCTGCCGCCGATTTCGGCAATTTCGGCAGCCGCAACGGCCCAACCGAGCTGGAAGCGGGCACCGAAGCCGAGGCCTGGAGGGCGGCTCTGGAGGCGAAAGGCCACAAGGTCCAGCTCATGGAGATGACCTCGGGCACGCAGGTGATCGTCAAGACGCCGGAAGGGTTCGTCGGCGGTGCCGACGGCCGGCGCGAGGGCGTGGCGATCGGAGACTGAGCGGGTTCATCACGCTGTCATATTCTCGGCGCGTCCCTCCCCAGCCAAACCAGGGACCGCCACCATGCGCCATTTCGCACTCGCCCTTCTGACTGCCGCCACGCTCGCCTTCTCGCCCGCCCAGGCCGAGGACGCCGCACCGTTCACATCCGCCAAATCCGTCGATCTCCAGCTGTTCCTCAAGCCGCCGCCGGCCGATGATTCCGTGCAGACCAAGGCCGAGCTCGGCGAGGTGCTGACGCTGCAGGTCACCCGCACGCCGGAGATGGAGGCCAAGGCCAAGGCCGACGCCGAGGAGAATGTCTGGCGCTTCGCCGACGTGATGGGCCCCGCCTTCAAGCCGGAAGCGCTGCCGGTCTTCTCGGCCTTCTTCGATCGCGTCGTCGCGACCGAAGGCGCCGTCGTCGATCCGGCCAAGGACTCGTGGAAGCGCCCGCGCCCGCATCAGCTCAGCCCGCTGGTCAAGCCGGTGGTGAAGATCTCGAACTCCGGCGCCTATCCGTCCGGTCACACCACGGTCGGCACGCTGATGGGCATCGTCCTGTCGAACATGGTGCCGGAGAAGCGCGTGGAGATCATGAACCGCGCCTGGTTCTATGGCGAGAACCGCATCATCGGCGGCATCCACTACCGCTCGGACATCGAGGCCGGCCGCATCGCCGGTTCGGTCATCGCGGCGCGGATCATGGAACAGCAGGACTTCCAGACCGAATTCGCCGCCGCCAAGGCCGAGCTGCGCAAGGCCCTCGGCCTCTGACGATTACCGAGATACGGGGTCGGCGGGGCGCCTGTCGCCGCCGGCCTCGCGCCCGGCGATCAGCCAGTAGATGAAGCCCGTCGCTGCACCGACCAGGAAGAGCCCGGAGATGATCTGCAGCTCGGCCGGGCTCGGCGTGCGCGAAAGCCTGAGCATCGCGAGCGGCAAGAGCGCCGCGAGCAGGCCGGTAAGCCCGCTCTGGACCAGCAGGCTGCGCAATCCAAACAGCTCCGAACCGACCGCCACCAGCACGACCGGCGCGACGATGATCGCAAGGCCCAGCCGCGCGATCAGGGCAAACGCCGCCTGCGCCGCCGGTGTCGGATCGACGCCGCTTTCCGCCAGGCCGAACAGGATGTCGAGCAGGCGTTCGATGCCGCCGCCGATCAGCAGCGCCACGGCCGGCGATGCGACGCTGGCCGCCGTCAGGAAGAACAGCCCCGCCCCCATGGCGACGAGGCAGGCGAAGGGGATCAGCAGCAGCCAGCGCAGCATCAAGCCGGCCTATTCCGCAGCCACGGCCGGCGCGGCGGCGTTGGCCTCGTCCTGCTCCAGCATCAGCCGGGCGCGGGCGGAGAGCTTCTCGGTCTCGCTCTTGAGCTGGCCGCAGGCGGCGAGGATGTCGCGCCCACGCGGCGTGCGCACCGGCGAGGCATAGCCGGCGCGGAAGACGATCTCCGAAAAGCGCTCGATCCGGTCCCAGTCCGAGCATTCGTATTTGGTGCCGGGCCAGGGATTGAACGGGATCAGGTTGATCTTGGCCGGGATGCCCTTGAGCAGCCGCACCAATTCGCGCGCCTCGGCATCGGAATCGTTCACGCCCTTGAGCATGACGTATTCGAAGGTGATCCGCTTCGCGTTCGACAGGCCGGGATAGTTCCGGCAGGCCTCGAGCAGATCCTTGATCGGGTATTTCTTGTTGAGCGGCACCAGCTCGTTGCGCAATTCGTCGCGCACCGCATGCAGCGAGATCGCCAGCATCGTGCCCATCTCGTCGCCGAGCGGCCCGATCTGCGGCACTACGCCCGAGGTCGAGACGGTGATGCGCCGGCGCCCGAGCGAAAGCCCCTGATCGTCCGAGATCACGTCGATGGCGTCGCGCACCCCGTCGAAATTATAGAGCGGCTCGCCCATGCCCATGAAGACGATGTTGGAGATGAAGCGCCCGCCATCGTTCGGCACGAAGGCGCCCTCCGGCGGCTTGCGATTCGGGAAATCGCCGAGCCGGTCGCGCGCCACCATGAGCTGCGCCACGATCTCCTCGGTCGTCAGATTGCGCACCAGGCGCTGCGTGCCGGTATGGCAGAAGGTGCAGGTCAGCGTGCAGCCGACCTGGCTGGAGACACAGAGCGTGCCGCGGTCGACCTCGGGGATGTAGACGCATTCGATCTCGGCGCCGCGGTCGCGCGGGCCGGTGGAGGGCATGCGCAGCAGCCATTTGCGGGTGCCGTCGGTCGAGACCTGCTCGGCGGTGACCTCCGGCAGATCGAGCGAGAAGTGCTGGGCGAGTTCGGCCCGCAGCCCCTTGCCGATCGTCGTCATCGCGTCGAAATCGCGCACGCCGTAATGGTAGATCCAGTTCCAGAGCTGGCCGACGCGCATGCGCCGCTCCTTCTCGGGAACGCCGATCTCGGACAGCGCCTCGGCCAGGCCGGCGCGCGTGCGCCCCACCAGCGAGGGGCGCCGCAAAACAGGTTCGGCCGCCGGGGCGGCAGTTTCAGGAACGGACACGGTCATCGGAGCTCTGTCGTCGCCCATGAGTGAAGGCGCGGAATTTCGCCGCTCCCTAGCACAGATGCGCGAAAAGCGGAAATCTCCCGCCGCGCGCCTTACTTGCAGGCGTCCTCGGCCCGCTTCACCGCCTGGGACATGCCCGAGAGCGAGTACTTATCGGCGGTCGGATTACCACGCTTGGACGTAGCCTTGATCTCGAGGCCCGCGCCACGGCGCAGCGCATCGAGCATCCGCGGCTCCTCCGCCGGATTTTTCAGCCACATGTTCTTGCCCTTGGCCACCAGGGCGAAACGCTCATTGCCGATGATCGCCTGATGCTCGACGCCTTCCTTGACGTCGAAATTCATGACGAAGCTGATCTCGTTGCGCACGCCCTCGGCCGGGCGGCTGGAGACGAAGAGGAGCCCCTCGACATCCTTGAGATTGGCCGGCATGCGGCTCTCGGCCTTGGAGAGGGCGTAGCAGACCTTGGTGCGGCCCTGCTGCGAGGAGAAGGCCTGCCATTTTCCGGCGGTTTCGAGCAGCATGGCCTGGCCCTGGCCGGCACTGGCCGGAGCGGCCGCGGCCGCCGCCGCGGCAGGCTTCGGAGTGGCCGGCTTCGGCTTGGCCGGCTGGGCCAGCACTGATCCGGCCATCAGCGTCATGCTTCCGACGAGCGGAAGCATGATTGCGAGACGAAGACGGCCACGAGCGCGGGAGGAAGGGAGCAAGCTGATCATAGACCGCCATCAGTCACTAAAATTCTTAATACCGCGTTTACCACCTGTTGATCAGGCGGCCTCGCGGTCGCTGGCGGCATAGAGTGTCACGATCCTGGCGAAAATGCGAATGGACCGGAGGCGCCGATCTGTTCCGTCGGGCAGCGCGCCATGGCACCATCGCGCCTCCCTAAGGACGGCGACGGACAGACGATGAAAGCCCTGCTCTGCGAACATCACGGCCCGGCCGAGGAACTGGCGATCCGCGACCTGCCGGAGCCGATACCCGGTCCCGGAGAGGTCGTCGTCGCCGTCACGGCGGCGGCGCTGAACTTCTTCGACACGCTGATCATCCAGAACCGCTACCAGACCAAGCCGGCCCTGCCCTTCTCCCCCTCGGCGGAATGCGCCGGCACCATCGCCGCCATCGGCGAGGGCGTCACCGGCTGGCAGATCGGCGAGCGCGTCGCGGCCTGGCTGGGCCATGGCGCGGCACGTGAGAAGGTCGCGGTGTCGGCCGAAGCGCTGATTCGCGTACCGGAGAAGCTCTCCGACGCACAGGCCGCCGGCCTCTTCGTCACCTATGGCACGGCGATGCACGGGCTGATCCAGCGCGCCGGGCTGAAGGCAGGCGAGACACTGGCAATCCTCGGCGCCTCCGGCGGCGCCGGCCTCGCCGCCGTCGAGATCGGGGCGCTGCTCGGCGCCCATGTCATCGCCTGCGCCTCATCGGCCGACAAGCTCGCGCTCGCCCGCGAACACGGCGCGCAGGAAGAGATCGACTACGGCACGAACGACATCCGCGCCGCCCTGAAGCGGGTGACGGCGGGACGCGGCGTCGACGTGCTCTACGACACGGTCGGCGGCGATCTGGCCGAGCCGGCGCTGCGGTCGATGGCCTGGGAGGGTCGCTATCTCGTCGTCGGCTTCGCCGGCGGCACGATTCCCAAGATCCCGCTCAACCTGCTGCTGCTGAAGGGCTGCGACCTGCGCGGCGTCTTCTGGGGCGAATTCGTCACCCGCGAACCGGCCGCGCATCGCCGCAACATGGAGCGCCTGCTGGACTGGGCGGCAGCCGGCCATATCCGCGCCCATGTCCATGCCGCGATTCCCGTCGAGCGCTGGACGGAAGCCTATGCGCTGATCGGCAACCGCCAGGCCAAGGGCAAGGTCGTGCTAACGTTCTGAAGCGCTCAGAGATCAGCCATCGCCGTTTTCGCCCTCTCGCGATGCTCGGGCTTGATCGAGCCCGCCACGGCCGCGATGGCCGCCGCGATCACCGCCGCATCGTCGGTGAAGCCGATCAGCGGCATGAAGTCGGGAATCGCATCCAGCGGCAGCACGAAATAGCCGAGCGCTGCGAGCAGCGTCAGCTTGACGCGCCGCGGCGTCTGCGGATCGCGCGTGCAGAACCACGCCGCCAGCAGATCCTCGGTGAACGGAATACGCTTCGCGACGCGCTTGAGGCGGGCCATGAAATCGGCGCCGAACCTCGCTTCGTCGCGCAGGCTCTTGCGGATCGCCTCCATCTCCTCGCGGCTGAAGCTTGCGCTGAACCCCTCGCTCATCCCTGTCTTTCTCCTTGGCGTCGGATGACGCCGATGATCGCGCGCTCCCAACCGGCGCGCCATGTCGAAAGATGGCCCCGTCGCAATCCTGCACAAGAGGCCTGCCGGAAAACCCGCTTGGAACAGGAGGAAACGC
Source organism: Allobosea spartocytisi (assembly GCF_014764685.1). NCBI lineage: Bacteria > Pseudomonadati > Pseudomonadota > Alphaproteobacteria > Hyphomicrobiales > Alloboseaceae > Allobosea > Allobosea spartocytisi. The sequence goes on along the minus strand of NZ_JACXWY010000034.1, from coordinate 25,181 downwards.
CCTCTAAACCGGCTCCAGAACCAGGATTGACGGGAAACGCGCCATGAAACTCGATTCCTCCCTCGCCGCCATCGTCACCGGCGGCGCCTCCGGCCTCGGCGAGGCGACCGCGCGCATGCTGGCGGGCCAGGGCGTCAAGGTCGCGCTGCTGGACCTCAACGCCGAGCGCGGCGAGGCGGTCGCGAAGGAGATCGGCGGGGTCTTCTGCCCCTGCGACGTCACCAGCGAGGCTTCGGTCGACGAAGCCCTGGCCAAGGCCCGCGCCGCCCATGGCGTCGCCCGCATCATCGTCAATTGCGCCGGCATCGCGCCCGGCCGCCGCGTCGTCTCGAAGAAGCGCGACACCGGCGAGCTCGTCGCCCACGACACCGCGACCTTCGAGAAGGCGGTCGCGATCAACCTCGTCGGCACCTTCCGTATCATCGCCAAATCCGCCGCGGCGCTGGCCGCGCTCGAGCCGATCACGGCCGATGGCGGACGCGGCGTCATCATCTGCACGGCCTCCGTCGCGGCGGAGGATGGCCAGATCGGCCAGGCCGCCTACGCCGCCTCGAAGGCCGGCGTCGCCGGCATGACGCTGCCGATCGCGCGCGACCTCGCCTCGGTCGGCATCCGCATCGTCACCATCATGCCCGGCCTGTTCGAGACCCCGATGTTCGCGGGGCTCCCCGAGGAGGCCAAGGCCTCGCTCGCCGTTTCGGTGCCGCATCCCTCGCGCCTCGGCAAGCCGGAGGAATACGCCGCGCTCGCCCGCAGCATCGTCGAGAACGACATGCTGAACGGCACCGCGATCCGCCTCGACGGCGCGATCCGGCTGGCGCCGAAATAGGCCTCAAACGATGCGGTAGACCTCGCCGGCGCTGCGGTCCCGGTAGAGGTCCACCCGCTCGCCATTCCAGTGATAGTCGAGATGCCGGCCCTGCACCGGATGGCTCGCGCCATCGGGATAGAACAGGCCGGCGCATTCGCCGCCCGGACAGCGCACGCTCGGATAGACCACCCCTTCCGAGCCGGCATCCCTCAGGTGTTCGCCGAGCAACTGGCTCTGCGCATAGTCGGCCGGATCGAGCAGCGCCGCCGCCTCGCCCAACCCGCGCAGATCATGCAATCCGGCATCGATATCGAGCACGATCTCGCGGAACTGTGAGGTCCAGCCCGGCGGCTGCGTCGTCGCCAGCATGAAGCGGGCGTGATGATGCACCGTTTCCAGCAAAGCGACCTCGAAGCGGTCGCCGGCATAGAGCACGCCGAAGCTGCCAGCGCTGAAGCGGCTCGGCCGATCCGGGCTGACATGGGTGAAGGGCGCCATCACCCAGCTCGCACCCGGCCCCGAGACGCGTCGTTCCGGTGGCACGAGATCGAGATTGCCGATCGTCTCCATCAAACGCGGATTGGTCTTCTGCTCGGCCGCGATCAGCAGCGGCCAGTCGGCGGGATCGGCAATGTCTTCGAACAAATCGATCGGCGGAAAGATGCTGCGGATGATCCTAACCGCGCCGCGCCATTCAACCTGCGCGACCGGCAGATCAGCCGGATCGATCACCAGCCGCCCCGCTCGGCATCGAGCAGGCGGCGCACCCGCATCAGATCGGTCAGTTCGCCGCCCAGCATGATGTCGAGCGCCGATTTTCCGCCGAAATCGCGGTTGGGGCGCTTGATCCAGTCATAGCCGCGCTGCGGCTCGGTGAAGATCAGCCGGAGCGCCTTGTGGATGCCCATCAGGTTCGAGAGCCGCGCCTTGCCGTCCCGCGAGATGCGGCCCACGCCGCCGGCTTTCCAGCGGGCATAGGTCCTCACCGGGAGGTCGATCAGAACGGCCGCCTCGTCGTCGGTGATCCGCCAGAGCCGGAACAGGTTGACGGCGGCGCGGAACATCGCAGCCGCCTCGTCATCGCCGATCGGGTCAGGAACGAAATCGCGCTGGGCGGTCTCGATGCGCAACAGGGCGCTCATGGCCATCATCTCCATTTGGCATAAAATGGAGATAGTTTTGCCAAATGGCAAGTACCTCTCAAAAACGCCGCCGTCATCCCGGACAAGCCGCGAAGCGGCGCCGATCCGGGATCCATGCCTGAACCGTTCCGGAATCGATCCCGGGTCTGCGCTTCGCTCCGCCCGGGATGACTCGCGTGAGAGGAAGCGAAATCCGGCCTATTCCTCGGTCTTCGCCGGCTTGATCTCGTGCTTCAGGATCAAGGGCGTCTGCGCCAGCGCGAAGATCATGGTCAGCGGCATCACGCCCCAGACCTTGAAGGCGACCCAGAAATCCTGGGTCTGCGTGCGCCAGACCGCCTCGTTCAGCGCGGCCAGCACGAAGAAGAACAGGCCCCAGCGGAAGGTCAGCTTGCGCCAGCCCTCCTCGTCGAGCTGCAGCACCGTCTCCAGCACCAGCGACAGGAGCGACTTGCCGAAAAAGAGGCCGCCGAGCAGCACGCAGCCGAACAGCGCGTTCACGATGGTCGGCTTGACCTTGATGAAGAAGGCGTCGTCCAGCGCCAGCGTCAGCCCGCCGAAGACGGTGACGACGATCGCGTTCACGATCGCCATGCGCGGCAGATAGCCCATCAGCACCCGCGACAGCACCAGCGCCACCAGCGAGGCGACGATGAAGATGCCGGTCGCGACGAAGATGCGCCGGTCCTCGGCGACATGGAACAGCCGGTCGCCATAGGAATTCGCGAAGAAGAAGATCGCGAGCGGGCCGAATTCCAGCGCGAGCTTCAGAAGCGGGCTGACCGGCCTGCCCTTGGCCTCCACCGGAATCGGCCGGGTGGTCTCGCTTGCGCCATCGCTCACGCCGCTTCTCCCAATCCCGCCACGGCGCGGGCGAAATCGCGCGCCGAAAACGGCTCCAGATCCTCGACGCCTTCGCCGACGCCGATGAAATGCACGGGCAGGCCGAACTGCGCCGCCAACGCCACCAGGATGCCGCCGCGCGCCGTGCCGTCGAGCTTGGTCATGACGAGGCCGGTCACGCCGGCCGTCTCGCGGAAAGCTTCCACCTGCGAAATCGCGTTCTGGCCGACCGTGGCGTCGAGCACGAGCAGTGCCGCATGCGGCGCGTTCGCATCCTGCTTGCGGATGACGCGCACGACCTTGGCGAGCTCGTCCATCAGCCCCTGCTTGTTCTGCAATCGCCCGGCGGTGTCGACGAGGAGCACATCGGTGCCGTTGGCTTTCGCCTTCTGCAGCGCCTCGAAGGCGAGGCCCGACGCATCCGCCCCCTGCTGGCCGAACACGACCTCGGCCCCCGTGCGTTCACCCCAGACGCGCAATTGCTCGATCGCGGCCGCGCGGAAAGTATCTCCGGCCGCCAGCATCACGGATTTGCCCTCCGTGCGGAATTTCGCCGCGAGCTTGCCGATCGTGGTGGTCTTGCCCGAGCCATTCACGCCGACCATCAGGATCACGAACGGCTTTTTCGTGGCGTCGATCGCCAGCGGATGGGCGACCGGCATCAGGATCGCCTCGACCTCGCGCGCCAGGATCGCCTTCACCTCGGCCGGATCGATCTGCTTGTCGTAGCGGCCTTCGCCGACGGCCTTCGCGATCCGCCCCGAGGTGGCGAGGCCGAGATCGGCCTGGATCAGGATGTCCTCGAGATCCTCCAACGTGCCGGCATCGAGCTTGCGCTTGGTGAAGAGGTCGGTGATCCCCGTCGTCAGCGCCGAGGAGGTGCGCGACAGCCCCTCCGTCAGCCGCCGCCACCAGCTCCGCTTCGGTGGCGGCACCGGGATGGGAGCAGGTTCGGGAGCGGCAACGGGCTCGGACGGCGGAACAACGATAGCGACGGGTTCCGGCTCCGGCTCGACAGGCGTAACCTCCTCAACCGGAACAGGCGGTGCGACAGGCTCAAGGGCCGGCGCATCGACGACAAGCGCTTCCGCCTCGACAGCCGTCGTGGGAGCAACCTCTTCGACGTCCGGCTTCGATTCCTCGACCGGCTCAACAACCCGCTCGATCACCGGCTCGGAGGTCGGTCCCGGGGCGGCCTGCTCTTCCTCGCGTCCGAACAGCCTCGAAAAGAAGCCGCGTTTCTTGGGCTCAGTCTCGCTCATCGCCATCCTGTCTTCGGTTCGGCGGGCATCTTCAGTTGCGCCGCCGGGCCGGCTTCGCTAGCGCAATGCCATGGCGCAGCCGCTTCAACCAGAAAATTCGCAAGCCTCGGGGCAGGACGACGCCGCGCTACCGGTGCCGCTGCTCTATCGCGACGCCATGATGCTCGTCATCGACAAGCCTGCCGGGCTGCCTTCGCATCGCGGCCCGCAAGCGAAGCGCCGCATCATACCCGTGCTGACCGATTATCTCGACCAGCTCCGCTTCGGCCTGCCGCGCAAACCGGAAGCGGCGCATCGGCTCGACAAGGACACCTCCGGCTGCCTCGTCCTCGGCCGCCATCCCCGTGCCATGGCCGAGCTCAACCAGATGTTTCGCGACGGCCGGATCGACAAGACCTATTGGGCGATCGTGCAGGGCGAGCCCGACGCGGACGAAGGGCTGATCGATCTGCCGCTCGCCCGTCGCTCGCCTGAACGCGGCTGGTGGATGAAGGTCGATCCCGCCGGCCTGCCCTCACAGACGCGCTATCGCGTGCTCGGGCGTGGGCAAGGCGAAGGCGGTCCGCTGGCCTGGCTCGCCATGGAGCCGCTGACCGGACGCACCCATCAGCTGCGCGTCCATTGCCAGGCTTCCGGCTGGCCGATGCTGGGCGATGAAATCTACGGCAACGCGCCGCGCGAGGGCGGGCCCGGCCTTCAGCTCCACGCCCGCGCGATCACCGTGCCGCTCTACCGCAAGCGCGAGCCGATCCATGTCGAGGCGCCGCCACCGCCGCATATGCTGGCGGCGTTGAAGACTTGCGGCTGGAGTGGCTGAGCCCGCTCAATTCCCCAGGGCGTCGATGGCTCGTGCCAGCTTGACGTCGAGCTCGGTCAGACCGCCGGCATCATGGGTCGCGAGCGTCACATCGACCGTCCGGTAGACATTCGACCATTCGGGGTGGTGATTCGCCGCCTCGGCCAGCAGCGCCACCCGCGTCATCCAGCCGAAGGCCTCGCTGAAATCGCGAAAGACGAAGCGCTTGCTGATCGCCTCGCGGCCCTGCGCCAGCTTCCAGCCGGTCAGGGTCGCCAGCGCCTCCGCCTGAGCCTCGGGGCTGAGTCGCTTGGGTCTCGTCATCGCCGCTGGACCTCCCTCGGCAGGCGATTGGGATAGGACGGGCCGAGCGGATAGGCGGCCTCCAGCACATAGGGCCCGCCACCGGTCGAATCGCGCGACGACATCAGCGCCACGCGGCGCGCAGTGAAGTTGATCGGCCTAATGATCGGATGCAGGCTGAGATAATGCGCGAGCTCGACCGGCGAGGTGTCGCGCAGCCGGGCCAGCGTGACATGCGGCACGAATTTGCGCCCCTCGGCGGGCATGCCGAGCCGGCGCATCTGCCGCTCGACATCGCCCTGGAGCTCGGTCAGCGCCTTGCTCGGCACCACCCGGGCGAAGACGGCGCGCGGCTTGTCGCCGCCGAAAGAGCCGAGCGCATCGAGCGTCACCTCGAAGGGATAGGCGCTGAGATCGGACAGCATATGGTCGATGTCGTTCGCCATGCGCCGGTCGACATCGCCGAGGAAACGCAGCGTGACATGGTAGTCGGGCGGCTCGATCCAGCGCGCGCCCGACAGGCCGCCGCGATGCAGCGTCAGCTCGGATGCGACATCGGCGGGGATTTCCAGAGCGATGAACAGCCTCGGCATGAGTCGATTCCTGCCAAGCGATTGTGACTCTGGCGAGACGGTAGGCGGGAAGCCGGCTCAAGGGAACCGCTTTTCACCTGCATCGCGCAAGCCGTTCCCGCGCACCGTCATTCCGGACAAGCCGCGTCAGCGGCGCCCATCCGGAATCCATCGGAGGGTGTCACGCCCTACAATGGATTTCGGGTCTACGCTTCGCTTCGCCCGGAATGACGCGATATTTTGAAAATCAGGGGCAGGGATTGCCGACGAGCTGGTGGATCGCGTCGATCTTCGCTTCGATCTCGGGCGTCAGCTTGACGTCTATCGAGGCGATGTCGGTCCTGAGCTGCTCCATCGAGGTCGCGCCGATGATGTTGGCCGTCACGAAATCGCGCGAATTGACGAAGGCGAGCGCCATCTGCGCCGGGTCGAGCCCGGCCTCGCGCGCCAGCGCGATGTAGCGCTTGATCGCATCCTCGGCGCCCGCGCCCTCATAGCGCTGGCCGCGGTTGAACAGCGTCGTGCGCGCCCCGGCCGGGCGGGCGCCGTCGAGATATTTGCCGGTGAGATAGCCCTGCGCCAGCGGCGAATAGGCGAGCAGCCCGACATCCTCGCGGATCGCGACCTCGGCCAGCGCCGTCTCGAAGGTGCGGTTCAGGAGGCTGTAGGCGTTCTGGATCGACTGGACGCGTGGCGTGCCGCGAACCTCCGAATCGGCGACGAAGCGCATGGTGCCCCAGGCGCTCTCGTTGGAGAGGCCGAGATGGCGGATCTTGCCGGCCTTCACCACCTCGGCGAAGGCGTCGAGCTGCTCGGGAATCGAGGTCTCGTCGGCCGGCTTCTCATAGGCGGCATGCGAGAAGCGCGTCGGGTTCGAGCCCCAGGGCATCGGCCGCTCGGGAAAATGGATCTGGTAGAGGTCGATGTAATCGGTCTGCAGCCGCGCGAGGCTCTTGTCGACCGCCTCCATGATCTGCTTGCGGGTGACGCGTGTCGGACTCTGGTCGTCGCGGAACCAGCTATTGCCGCCGCGCCCGCAGATCTTCGAGGCCAGGATGATCTTGTCGCGCTTCCCGCGTGCCTTGAACCAGCTGCCGATGATCCGCTCGGTCGAGCCCTGCGTTTCCGGTTTCGGCGGGATCGAATAGAGCTCGGCGGTATCGAAGAAATTGACGCCCTGCTCGACAGCGTAGTCCATCTGGGCGTGGCCTTCGGCCTCCGTATTCTGCTCCCCCCAGGTCATGGTTCCCAGGCAGATCACCGAGACCTTGAGATCGGTGCGTCCGAGGCGGCGGTAGTCCATGGCAAAGCAACTCCGGAAACGGTGCCGGCGGGCGGCGTGGAAAAAGGCTTGGGGATTCGTCCCGCGGGAATCGGGAACGGATCAGGATCTGGCCGGCAGCGTCGCGATGAAGCGCTCGACCGTCGGCAGGATGTTGCGGACGATGACCTTGACGCCCTCGACCGTGGGATGGAGCCCGTCCGCCTGGTTCAGCGCGCGGTCGCCCGCGATGCCCTCCAGGAAGAAGGGGTAAAGCACCAGAGCGTGCTTTTCCGCAAGCTCCGGATAGATCGCATCGAAGCGCTTGGCATAATCCGTGCCGAGATTGCGCGGCGCATACATGCCGGCGAGCATCACGGGGATGCCACGCTCTTTCAAACGCTCGATCATCGCCTCCAGCGCTTGCCGCGTCTGGGCCGGATCGACACCGCGCAGGGCATCGTTGGCGCCGAGTTCGAGGATGACGCCATCGGTCCCGTCAGGCACCGACCAGTCGAGCCGCTCCAACCCGCCCTGCGTCGTGTCGCCGGAAACGCCGGCATTCACGATTTCGACAGCGACGCCCGTCTGGCGCAGCGCTTGCTCCAGAACGGCAGGGAAGGCGGCGCTGCCCGGCAGGTTGTAGCCGGCCGAGAGCGAATCGCCGAACGCCACGAGCTTGAGCGTCTTTCCGGCCGGAGGAACCGGGGTCGCGGTCTGGGCGAAGGCCATCGGAGCAGCCACCATCAAGGTGAGGGCGATCAGCGTGAAAATCGCCGCAAATGATTGGACAAGTGCGAGATCGCGCCCATATCGGCGCAAGCCCCGCCTTGGCGCCTCACGGCTCCGCAGGGGCCGCGACGAGGTCCCGGCCGGGACGGCGATGGAAGCGTAAGTCAGGATCATGGCGTGATGAGCGAAAAGGCCGCCCCGGCGATCGAGTTGCAGGATGTGCATTTAAGTTTGGGGCGTGGAGCCGCTCGCGTCCATATCCTGAAAGGCGTCTCGGTGTCGCTGTCCGATGGCGAGGCGTCGGGCCTCGTCGGCCCTTCCGGCTCCGGCAAGTCGACCCTGCTGATGACCATGGCCGGGCTGGAGCGCCCCGATTCCGGCATCGTCAAGGTCGCGGGACAGGATCTCGGCCAGCTCGACGAGGACGGGCTCGCGGTCTTCCGCGGCCGGCGTATCGGCATCGTCTTCCAGTCCTTCCATCTCGTGCCGACCATGACGGCGCGTGAGAACGTGGCGCTGCCGCTCGAGCTTGCCGGCACCCCCGACGCCTTCGCCCGCGCCGAGGCCGAACTCCGCAATGTCGGCCTCGGCCACCGCATGGACCATTATCCGGCGCAGCTTTCCGGTGGCGAGCAGCAGCGCGTCGCCATCGCGCGGGCCGTCGCGCCCGATCCGGCGATCCTCGTCGCCGACGAACCGACCGGCAATCTGGACGAGGCGACCGGCCGCTCCATCGTCGACCTGATCTTCGCCTTGAAGCGCGAGCGCGGCGCCACCCTCGTGCTCGTTACCCATGACCTCTCGCTCGCGGCGCTTTGCGACCACACCGTCCGCCTGCGCTCCGGCGTGATCGAGCAAGAAGACGCGATGGCGGACATCTGACGATGCACGCGCCCGTCAAGCCGCTCGGCGGCCCGCCCGCCCGCTCCTCCCTCGGCTTCGGCCTGTCGCTGCGCCTGGCCCTGCGCGATCTGCGCGCCGGCCTGCGCGGCTTCGGCGTCTTCATCGCCTGCCTGGCGCTGGGCGTCATGACCATCGCCGCCGTCGCCTCCGCCTCGCGCGGCCTCACCGAGGGGCTGGCGCGCGAAGGCCGGCGCATCCTCGGCGGCGACGCCTCCTTCAGCCTGATCCAGCGCGAGGCGACACCGCAGGAGCTCACCTTCCTGACGGCTCGCGGCACGGTCTCGACCATCGCCACGATGCGCGCCATGGCCAATGCCGGCGAGAAGGGCGCGGCCCTTGTCGAGATCAAGGCCGTCGATGCCGGTTATCCCAGCATCGGCACGGTCGAGACCGACCCTCGGCAGCCGATCGCCGGCCTGCTCGGCGAGCGCGACGGTACCTATGGCGCAGTCGCCGACCCCATCCTGTTCGGCCGGCTCGACCTCAAGCCCGGCGACACCGTCACGGTCGGCGGCGCGAAGATCCAGCTCCGCGCCAATCTCGTCTCCGAGCCCGACAAGATCGCCGCCGGAGTCGGCTTCGGCCCGCGCCTCCTCATCTCGCAGGACGCGCTGCGCGCCACCGGCCTGATCCAGCCCGGCAGCCTGATCCGCTGGACTTACCGCCTCCAACTGCCGCAGGCTGCGTCTGGTGACGCCGATCTCGACAGGCTGATCGCGGATGCCGGCACGCAGCAGCGCGACGCCGGCTGGGAAATCCGCTCCCGCGCCAATGCCGCGCCGAGCTTCCAGCGCAATCTCGAACGCTTCACCCAGTTCCTGACGCTGGTCGGCCTCACCGCCCTCTTGGTCGGCGGCGTCGGCGTCGCCAATGCGGTGCGCCGCTTCGTCGAGGCCAAGAAGCTCGACTTCGCCACCATGAAAGCCGTCGGCGCCACCGGCGGGCGCGTCGTCGCGATCCATCTGACCGAGGTGATGCTCGTCGCCGCCATCGGCACCGCGATCGGCCTCGTGCTCGGCGCTGCCGCCCCCTTCGCGCTCGGCGCCGTGCTGCAAAGCATCCTGCCCGTGCCCTTCGAGCCGACGCTGGCGCCTGGAGAGCTCGCCATCGCCGCGCTTTACGGCCTGCTGACGGCCCTGGTCTTCGCCATCATCCCGCTCGGCCGCGCCCATGACGTGCCGGTTTCGGCCCTGTTCCGTGACCAGGTCGAGCCCGATCCGCGCCGCCCACGCGCGATCTACCTTGTTCTCTGCCTGCTGGCGCTGGCCGGATTGGTCGGCGTCGCGCTCGGCTTCGCCTATGACCGGCGCATCGCGCTGATCTATATCGGCGTCATGTTCGGCGTCTTCGTGCTCTTGCGCGGAGTCTCGGTCGGACTGATGGCGCTCGCCCGCCGCCTGCCCCGCCCGCGCAGCCCGTCGCTCAGGATGGCGCTCGCCAACAGCCATCGCCCGGGCGCCCTGACCCCGTCGCTGGTGCTTTCGCTGGGCTTGGGCGTCGCCCTGCTCTCGGCGCTCGCCTTCATCGATGTCAGCCTGACGCGCCAGCTCACCGGCGCGCTGCCGGCCAAGGCGCCGAGCTTCTTCTTCCTCGACATCCCCAGCCGAGATTCCGCCCGCTTCGACGCTTTCCTCGCGCAGGAAAGACCGGGCGCGGCCGTCGAGCGCGTGCCGATGATGCGCGGGCGCATCCTGGCGGTGAACGACACCCGCGCCGAGGACGTCAAGGCGAGCGAGCAATCCGCCTGGGTGCTCGATGGCGACCGCGGCATTACCTATGCGGCGGGCCTTCCCGAGGGCTCGAAGATCGCAGCGGGAGAATGGTGGCCGGCCGACTACAAGGGCGAGCCGCTGGTGTCCTTCGACGCGCAGAACGCCGCCGGCATCGGCCTCAAGATCGGTGACCGGCTCACCGTCAACGTGCTCGGGCGCAGCATCACTGCCCGCGTCGCCAACTTCCGCAGCATCGACTGGCGTTCCTTCGGCATCAATTTCGTCATGGTGTTCTCGCCCAACACCTTCGCGGGCGCCCCGCATACCGATCTCGCCACCATCACCGCGGCCCCGAATGGCAACGGCTCCGGCGACCCCGCTCTGATGCGCCGGCTCGCAACCGAGTTCCCGGCCGTCACCGCCGTCCGGGTCAAGGATGCGCTGGAGGCGGTCAACACCATCGTCGAACAGCTCGCCACCGCGATCCGCGGCGCCTCGGGCCTCGCCATCGCCGCCAGCCTGCTGGTTCTGGGTGGCGCGCTGGCGGCCGGACAGAGGGCGCGGCTCTATGACGCGATGATCCTGAAGACCCTCGGCGCGACCCGTCGCTTCATACTTTCGTCGTACGCCCTTGAATACGCCGCCATCGGACTGGTCGCGGCGCTGTTCGGCGTTGTCGCGGGTACTGCGGCCGGCTGGGGTGTCGTCACGCAAGTGATGCGCATCGAATTCGTCAGTGATCCGACCGGTGCTTTACTGGCTGCGACTGCCGCTATCGTGGTTACCGTCCTGTTCGGGCTCGTCGGTACGATAAAAATACTGTCGAAAGCGCCGGCTTCTCATCTCAGGAATTTATGATGACTGACCGAACCATCACCGGGATAGACATTAAAATCCTGTAATTCTGCATGCGGCGCCGGCCGAACTTCTATGCTCGCACCGGCCTTAACCATGGCCGGCTCTTGTAAGGAAGGCGAAACCCCCTCATATTCCCTCCATCGCGATGATTGTGCGCGAGGACGGGTGGCATTGCGTGCCTTCCGTCGTCCGAAACTACGTCAGGGGAAACTCGCTCGATGAGCAACTTCGACCGCAATGCTCCAGTCTGGGGTGCCGGCCGCGCACAGCAGACCAGCGCCGTCGAGATGGATCAGGGCCTGCGCTCGTTCATGCTCGGCGTCTACAACAACATGGTGATCGGTCTGGCGATCTCGGCGCTGTTCGCGCTGGGCGTCAACAAGATGGCCGTCACCGACCAGGCCAACGCCGTCGCGCGTATCGGCAACACCTATCTCACCTCCTTCGGCCAGCTGATGTACGGCACGCCGCTGATGTGGGTGTTCGCGCTCGCGCCGCTGGCCTTCATCTTCTTCTTCTCGTTCCGGATCGACCGGATGTCGGCCTCCTCGGCCCGTTCCATGTTCTTCGCCTTCGCGGCGGTCATGGGCGTCTCGATGTCGACGCTGCTGATCCGCTACACCGGCGCCTCGGTGGTGCAGGTGTTCTTCATCACGGCGGCGGCCTTCGGCGGCCTCAGCCTCTACGGCTACACCACCAGCAAGTCGCTGTCGGGCATGGGCTCGTTCCTGGTCATGGGCCTGATTGGCCTGATCCTGGCCTCGCTCGTGAACATCTTCCTCGCCTCGAGCGGGCTCGGCTTCGTGATCTCGCTGGTCGGCGTCGGCATCTTCGCCGGCCTCACCGCCTGGGACACCCAGCGTCTGAAGGAGATGTACCTCTCCTCGGACATGAACCCCGAGGAAGCCGCGAAGCTTTCGGTCAACGGCGCGCTGTCGCTGTACCTGAACTTCGTCAACATGTTCCAGTTCCTCCTCTCGCTGCTCGGCAACCGCGAGTAAGCGAGCGAGACGGACCTGCTCCTTCCACGGAGCCGACATGCCCCGGCCGCAAGGCCGGGGCATTTGTTTTGGCACGGCCGTTGCTCAATCTGCAGGCATGACACTGCCTTCGATCCGCCCGGCCGCCCCTGTCGACATTCCCGCCATCGCGGCCATCTACGCCCATGCGGTGTGCAACGGCACCGCCTCCTGGGAGCTCGACCCGCCGGGCGAGGCCGAGATGCTGCGCCGCCTCGAAGCGACCCTGGCCGGCGGTTATCCCTATCTCGCCGCCGAGCGCGATGGCGCCCTGCTCGGCTATGCCTATGCCGGGGCCTACCGCCCCCGCCCGGCCTATCGCGCCACTGTCGAGAACTCGATCTACCTCGCGCCCGCCGCGCAGGGGCTCGGGATCGGCAGCCTGCTGCTCGATGCGTTGATCGCCGAATGCACGCAGCGTGGCTTCCGCCAGATGATCGCCGTCATCGGCGACGGCACCGGCGCCTCGATCGGCTCGCGGCGCCTGCATGAGAAGGCGGGTTTCCGGCTGATCGGGGTCGCCGAGAAGGTCGGCTTCAAGCATGGCCGCTGGCTCGACCAGATGCTGATGCAGAAGGAGCTCGGCGAGGCCGACCGCTCGCCGCCGGGCTTCTGATCTCAGTTCACGATGCTGAGCTGCCTGTCGAGCACCCTGAGCACGCGCGACAATTCCGAGCCGCGCTTCAGGATCAGCCCCGTCGCCGCCACCACCGAATAGGCTCCCTGCCGGCGCGCCAGCGCCGGGTCCTTCACGATGCGGTAGAGCGGCATTTCGGAGGAGCGGCGGAAGACCGAGAACTGCGCCTTGTCCTTCAGGAAATCGATGGCGTAGTCGCGCCACTCACCGGCCGCGACCATGCGGCCATAGAGATTGAGCAGTTCGGAAAGCTCGCGTCGATCGAAGGTGACGGTGGTGGGCCGTGCCGGCGCCGGAAAACTCACGACGGCGTCGGCCGGCCGCGATTGTGGCGTTTCGCTTTCGCTCATGGCGCCTCCCCGCTCCGGTGGATGAAACGCGAACTCGACATGCCGCGATGATGCGCCCGCGATAGCGAGCTGGCAAGGGACACCGCACCGGCAGCGGAGATCGCCCGCCGCCGCTCCTCGCGGCTTCGTCAGCAATGCCGCAATTTCGCCGTCAACGCGCCAACGACCCGCCAAGTTGCGCCGCTCAATTACGGTCGTTGCCTCGACGGCCCGGTTCTGCTGAGCCCCGGCTTGTCAGCCCCCAGCCCCCCGGAGTTCCGGTGGAGCCGGGCCATCGGGTCGAGGCCAACTAGCGGCTGGCATTGCGCCGGCCGTTTTCTTTTTGGGCCTCAGCGCGCCTGCCGGTGATAGTCCGCATTCGGGCGCATATCGACCGCCGAGGCCATCCGGTTCGACATGTTGTAGAAGGCCGCCACCGCGCCGATGTCCCAGATGTCGCGCTCGCTGAAGCCGGCTTCGCGCAGCACCGCGCGATCCTCCTCGCCGATCAGATGCGGCGTCTCGGTCAGCTTCACCGCGAAATCCAGCATGGCGCGATGGCGCCTGGAAAGCGCGGCCGCGCGGTAGTTCATCACCATCAGCTCGCCGAGCACGGGATCGCCCGAGAGCTGGCGCACCGCGGCGCCATGAGCGGTGAGGCAGTAATAGCAGCGGTTCACGCTCGACACCGCCACCGCGATCATCTCGCGCTCCAGCTTCGAGAGCCCCGAGGGCGCCAGCATCAGGTCGTTGTAGAAGGCGGCGAAGGCCGAGAGCTTGGCGTCGTCATGGGCATAGGACGCCAGCACATTCGGCACGAAGCCGAGCTTTTCCTGGCATTTCTCGAAATAAGCTTGATTCTCCGCCGAAAGCGCGCCCGGATCGAGAGCGAGCGCCATCACGGCCGGCGGAGCATCCTGCTTCGCAGGTTCCTCTCCGACCTTTGGTTTGTCATGCTTCGTCGCCATGGTGCGTCCTGTCTTGGTCCGGGAACAGCAATTTTGCCGCTTTGTTGGGCAAGGCAAAGTTGAAAGGCCGTGCAGCCTATGTCATCGCTGCGGCAAAACAACGGGGGTTGAGCATGGGCAAGCGGGTCACGAATGCCACGGCCGCGGCGGTTGCCGCCATTGAAGCTGCTGCCGCCGGGCTGAAATCGCCCATGCCCGCCGAATTTCCAAGGCTGCTCTACGGTCGCTCCGTCGCCGAGGATCTCGAAATCCTGCCGCCGGAGCTGCTCGCCCGCGCGGCAGCGGCTGCCTATGAGCACCTCACCGAGCCGCGCGAGCCCGAGACGATCAATCTGCGCTTCCGCGACGACGAGTTCGAGGCGGATGGCCGCAAGCACCAGATCACGATCCTCGAGGTCGTCAACGACAACAAGCCGTTCCTGCTCGATTCGACGCTGGCGGAATTGCAGGACCAGGGCTACGAGCCGCGCCTCGTCGCCCACCCGATCCTGGCCGTGGCCCGCGACGCCAAGGGCCGATTCGTCTCGCTCGCCGGTGAGGCGGCAGGCAGGGCGCCGGAAGGGACCCGTCGCGAGAGCCTGATCCATATCCATCTCGACCGAATCGATTCGGCGGAGGCGCGCCAGCGCCTCGAGCATGGGCTCGGCCAAGTCTATGCCGATGTCGGCCTCGCGGTCGACGACTGGGCGGCGATGCGCGGGCGCATCACCGAGGTCATCCAGGCCTATCGCGCCAATCCGCCGCCGCTGCCCGAGGACGAAATCGCCGAGGCGCTGCAATTCCTCGAATGGATCGCCGGCGACAATTTCACCCTGCTCGGCGCGCGCGCCTATCGTTTCCCCGGCGGCGACGTCGCCGCCGACCCGATCGAGGGCTCCGGCCTCGGCATCCTGCGCGACCCCGCCGTCAAGGTGCTGCGCCGCGGCCGCGAGCTGGTGACGACCACGCCCGAGATCCGCGCCTTCCTGGCCCGGCCGCAAGCGCTCATCATCACCAAGGCCAACGTCAAGAGCCGCGTCCACCGGCGCGTCCATCTCGACTATGTCGGCGTCAAGCTGTTCACGCCGGAAGGGCGGCTCGACGGCGAATTGCGCATCGTCGGCTTGCTGACCTCGAACGCCTATACCGGTTCGGCCCGCGCCATCCCCTATCTGCGCCTCAAGGTCGCCCGCGTCGCCAAGAATATCGGCTTCGACCCGGCAAGCTATTCCGGCCGCGCCCTGCTGAACGTGCTCGATGCCTATCCGCGCGACGAGCTCTTCCAGATCGACGTGCCGACGCTGGAGCAGTTCGCGCTCGACATCCTGCAGCTCACCGAGCGGCCGCGCATCCGGGCGCTCGCCCGTGTCGATGAGTTCGACCGCTTCGTCTCGATCCTCGTCTTCATCCCGAAGGACCGCTACGACACCAATGTCCGCCTGCGCGTCGGCGAATTCCTCGCCCGCGTCTATAACGGGCGGATCTCGGCTGCCTATCCCGCCTATCCGGAAGGGCCGCTGTCGCGCACCCATTACATCATCGGCCGCGACGAGGGGAAAACGCCCCGGATCGACCGCGCCACGCTCGAAGCCGGCATCGGCGCGATCGTCCGCACCTGGAGCGACGGGCTGAAGGACGTCCTCGACCAGGAGAAGGCCGGGCCCGCCGCCCGCGCGCTCGCCGAGCGCTATGCCGCCGCCTTCGGCGCCGCCTATCGCGAGCGCTTCTCCGCCACGGATGCACTGATCGACATCGAGATGCTGCAGCAGCTCTCGGCGGAGCGTCCGCGCGCCGTCAATCTCTACCGCCGCGAGGGTGACGCGGCGACGCGCGCCAATCTCAAGGTGTTCTCGCGCGGTGGCGCGATCTCGCTCTCGGCTCGCGTCCCGCTGCTGGAGAATATGGGTTTCCGCGTCGTCAACGAGCGGACCTACAACGTCCTGCCGCAGGGCAATGGCGGCGCGGGCGAGGACGTCCGCGTCTGGCTCCACGACATGACGCTGGAGCGCGCCGACGACGGCGAGATCGACATCGAGCATCTCGACCCGACCATCGAAGCCGCGCTGATGGCGCAGTTCCGTGGACTCGCCGAATCGGACCGCTTCGACCAGCTCGTGCTCGCCGCCGGCCTCGGCTGGCGGGAAGCCGCGCTGCTGCGCGCCTTCGGGCGCTATCTCCGGCAGGTCGGCGCGCCCTATGCGCAGGGCTACATCGCCGACGCGCTGACGCGCCACCCCGGCATCGCCGCCGACCTCGTCGGCTATTTCACCGCCAAGTTCGATCCGCGCATCAAGCCGGAGGAGCGCGAGCAGCGCATGGCGCAGAAGCGCGCCGAAATCGAGGGCGCGCTCGACGCCGTCACCAGCCTCGACGAGGACCGCATCCTGCGTCGCCTGGTCAATCTGGTCGATGCCGCGCTGCGCACCAACTTCTTCCAGATCGGTCCGGACGGCCAGCCGCGCGGCACCATCACCTTCAAATTCGACTGCGCTCAGGTCGACGGCCTGCCGCTACCGCGCCCGCTCTACGAGATCTTCGTCTATTCGCCGCGCGTCGAGGGCATTCATCTGCGCTTCGGCAAGGTCGCGCGCGGCGGCCTGCGCTGGTCCGACCGCCCGCAGGATTTCCGCACCGAGGTGCTCGGCCTGGTCAAGGCGCAGCAGGTCAAGAACGCGGTGATCGTCCCGGTCGGCGCCAAGGGCGGCTTCGTGCCGAAGCAGCTTCCGCCGGCATCCGATCGCGCCGCCTGGCTCGCCGAGGGCACCGAGAGCTACCGCATCTTCGTCCGCAACCTGCTCGAGCTCACCGACAATCTCGACGGCGAGACCATCGTGCCGCCGCCGGACACGGTGCGTCATGACGGCGACGACCCCTATCTCGTCGTCGCTGCCGACAAGGGCACGGCGACCTTCTCCGACACCGCCAACGCGATCTCGCTGGAGAAGCATCACTGGCTCGGCGACGCCTTCGCCTCCGGCGGCTCTCAAGGCTATGACCACAAGGGCATGGGCATCACGGCGCGCGGCGCCTGGGAAGCGGTGAAGCGCCATTTCCGCGAGGTCGATGTCGACATCCAGACCTCGCCCTTCACCGTCGCCGGCGTCGGCGACATGTCGGGCGACGTCTTCGGCAACGGCATGCTGCTCTCGCCCGAGATCAAGCTCGTCGCTGCCTTCGACCACCGCGACATCTTCCTTGATCCCGATCCCGATCCGGCCAGCTCGCTGGCCGAGCGCCAGCGCCTCTTCGCCCTGCCGCGCTCGTCCTGGCAGGACTACGACAAGAGCCTGATCTCGAAGGGCGGCGGCATCTTCTCGCGCCAGGCCAAGAGCATCCCGCTCTCGGCCGAGATCCGGGCGCTGCTCGACCTCGACAAGAAGGAGGTCTCGCCGCCCGAGCTGATGACCGCGATCCTGAAAAGCCGTGTCGACCTGCTCTGGTTCGGCGGCATCGGCACCTATATCCGCGCCACGGACGAGAGTGACGCCCAGGTCGGCGACCGCGCCAACGACGCGATCCGCATCGCCGGCAACGATCTCCGGGCCCGCGTCATCGGCGAGGGCGCCAATCTCGGCGTGACCCAGCGCGGCCGCATCGAGGCGGCGCGCAAGGGCGTCAAGCTCAACACCGACGCCATCGACAACTCCGCCGGCGTCAACACCTCGGACGTCGAGGTCAACATCAAGATCGCGCTCGCCAACCCGGTGAAGGACGGCCGCCTCAAGGAGGAAAAGCGCAACGAACTGCTCGCGGCGATGACCGACGAGGTCGGGCTGCTCGTCCTGCGCAACAACTACCTGCAGACGCTGGCGCTCTCGCTCACCGAGGCCAAGGGCGTGGCTGCGACGCCCGGCCTGCGCTTCCTGATGCAGACGCTGGAGCAGGACGGCCGGCTCGACCGCGGCGTCGAGTTCCTGCCGAGCGACGCCCAGCTCGTCGAGCGCGAGAAGCGCGGCGAGGGGCTGACGCGGCCGGAACTCTCCGTGCTGCTGGCCTATGCCAAGCTCGCGCTGCACGACGCGCTGCTCGAATCGAGCGTGCCGGACGACCCCTATCTCGCCACCGAACTGGTCCGCTATTTCCCAAAGGCGCTGCGCGACGCCTATCCGGACGAGATCGCCGGGCACAGGCTGCGCCGCGAGATCGTCGCGACCCAGCTCGCCAACGCCATCGTCAATCGCGGCGGGCCGGCGCTGGTCCCGATCCTGGCGGCGCTGACCCGTTCGGAGGTCCCGGCCATCGCCGCCGCCTACGCGATCGCGCGCGATTCGTTCGATCTCATCGGCCTCAACGGCGAGATCGACACGCTCGATGCGAAGATTCCCGGCAAGACCCAGCTCGGCCTCTATGCCGCCGCACAGGAGCTCGTCATCGACCGCATGGGCTGGTTCCTGCGGCGTGGCGCGGCCAAGCCTGGCACGATCGAGCAGACCATCGCGCATTACGCCAGGGGTGTTACCGATCTCTCGGCCGAGCTCGATGCGCTGCTGCCGGAAGCCGCCGCCCAGGCGCGGCTCGCCCGCATCGCCGTCCTCTCCTCCGAGGGCGTGCCAGAGGCGCTCGCCACCCGTGTCGCCAGCCTGCCCTCGCTCGCCCAGGCGACGGATATCGTCGACATCGCCGAGCGCAGCAAGCGCAAGATCAGCGATGTCGCCCGCATCCATTTCGGCGTCGATGCCTTCTTCGGCCTCTCGAATCTCGAGGCGGCCGCAGCGGCGGTGCCGGCGACGGACGACTATGAGCGTCTCGCCCGCGAACGGGCCGTGGAGACGCTCGACGACGCCCATGCGCAGATGACGCAGGAGATCGCCTCCTCGGATGGCGGCAAGGGCTCGCTCGAAAGCTGGCTCGCCGAGCGCGGCCAGGATGTCGAGCGCACCCGCAGTACGATCAACGCCATCGCCACCTCGGGCCTCACCCTGCCGAAGCTGATGGTCGCGGCCGGGATGCTGGCCGACCTGCCGCGCAAGAGCTAAGGAAGCCGCATGACCAACGAAACCGACACGACCACCCGAGTCGATCCCAAGCTGCTCGAGATCCTGGTCTGCCCGCTGACCAAGAGCACGCTGGAATACGACGCGGCGAGGCAGGAACTGATCAGCCGCGCCGCGAAGCTCGCCTACCCGATCCGCGACGGCATCCCGATCATGCTGCCGGAAGAGGCTCGCCCGCTGGAGGATTGAAGCCGCGTCGCTAGCTCCTCTCCCTTGTGTTAAGATGTACACACGACAACACAGGAGTCGGAACGATGGCTGCGACGGAAACGATGACGATTCGGGTTTCGGCCGAGACGAAGCGCAAGCTGGAGCGAATCGCGACCGACACCCGGCGCAGCAAATCCTTCCTCGCGGGCGAGGCGGTGTCAGCCTATGTCGACCGCGAGCTTGAGATCATCGAGGGGATCAAACGCGGCTTGGGCGACGTCGAGGCCGGACGGGTCTTCGCGCACGACCAGGTCACCGCCGAGGCTCGCCAAATCGTCGCGGATGCGAGGCTGAGGAAGGCCGGCCGAGGATGAGGCCCGTCATCTGGTCGGACGATGCCAGACGCGACTACCTCGATATCCTTCGATACATCGCCGAAGACAACCCCGACGCGGCTGAGCGGGTCGTCGATGCCATCGAGCAGGCCGGGAACGAGCTCGGTGATTTCGCGACCGGACGGCCGGGACGCGTGAGTGGCGTCTACGAGAAACTGGTTCCCCGCCTGCCCTACATCCTGGCCTATGCGCTCGCGCTCCAGGGCGGCCGCGAGGTCGTCGCGATCCTGCGCGTCATTCACACCGCGCGCGACTGGCCTGAGGAGGACTGGCCAGGCTGAGCGGGCGCGCTCAGAGCGTCTCGCCCCGCAACAGCCGCGGCGGCGCACCGGCGACACCGGCGGCCTCGCGGATGAAGAAGCGCTTCAGCCCCGGCAGCCGATCGACCAGCCCGAGCCCGAGATCGCGTGCCAGCCGCAGCGGCGTCGCATCGTTCGAGAACAGCCGGTTGAGCCCGTCCGTCACCGCACCCATCGCGACCGTGTCGAAGCGGCGCGCCGTCTCGTAATCCTCGAGCACGTCGAGCGCGCCGGCATCGAGCCCGAGGCGCGCGGCATCGACGATGACCTCCGCCAGCGCCGCGACATCCTTCAGCCCGAGATTGAGCCCCTGTCCCGCGATCGGGTGGATGAGATGGGCGGCATCGCCCAGCAGCGCGAACCTTTGGTCGACGAAGCGCCGCGCCACGCCGAAGCCGAGCGGATGGGCGCTCACCGGGCTCTCCAGCGTGATCTCGCCGAGCTCGAACCCGAAGCGCATCTCGATCTCGGCCAACATGTCCTGCGCATCGAGCGACAGCAGCGGCGCGACGTTGCCGGTCCTCTCCGTCCAGACGATCGAGGAGCGGTGGCCGAGCCTGCCGCCGTCGCTGAGCGGCAGGATGGCGAAGGGCCCCGAAGGCAGGAAGTGCTCGACCGCCCTGCCGTGATGCGGCCGCTCATGGCCGATCGTCGCGACGATGCCGGATTGCGGATAATTCCAGCCGACCCAGCCGATCCCGGCCTGCTCGCGCAGCCGCGAGCGGGCGCCATCGGCCGCGACCAGCAGCGCCGCCTTGTCCTCGGCACCATCGGCGAAGGTGATCGCGACAGCCTCGTCCTCGACGGCGAAACCGCGCACGCCGACCGGCCTCAGATCGACCCCGGCCCGCTCGCAGGCGGCCTTCAGCTCCGCCACCAGCGCGGCATTCTCGACCATATGGGCGAAAGGCTGGCCGGGCTCGACCTCACCGTCGAAGGTGAGGAAGATGGGCCGGACGGCATCGTTCGTTCGGCTGTCCGAGATCACCATCTCCATCATCGCCTGGGCGTGGCCGGAGACCGCTTCCCAGACGCCGAGCGTCTCCAGCATCGAGCGGGCGCCCGCCGCCACCGCATAGGCGCGGTTGTCGGGCTTGGGAGCGGCGTTCACCCCCGGATCGGCCAGCACCACCGCGAAGCCCGCTCCGAGCGCCTGCTTCAAGGCGAGCGCGAGACTCAATCCGGCGATGCCGCCACCGGCGATGACGATGCGCATGCTTGCGTCCGGCACGACGGCCATTCTGCTTCTCCCTGGATCGCCGCGCGTCCTGCCGGACGCGATAACCGTGATCTATCCATTTGTTATCGCATCGGATTCTTCCGAAAAGCGGTTTCCACTTTTCGGCCCGACGCCATGGCGGCCCGCTTGACGAGGCAAGCCGCCTCGGTGCTGATGCGGGTAAACCCGGCTGTTCCTCTGCGGGCCGCCGATGCCAACGTCAACCCGACCGCGATACGGCCTCATGTCACAGCAGATCAGCGCTTCCCTGACGGCGATCCTCGACCTCGAGCAGCTCGAAAGCAATCTGTTCCGCGGTCGCAGCCCGAAGTCGACCTGGCCGCGCGTCTTCGGCGGCCAGGTGATCGCGCAGTCGCTCTATGCCGCCTGCAAGACCGTGGAAGACCGCCAACCGCATTCGCTGCATGCCTATTTCCTGCTGCCTGGCGACCCGGAGATGCCGATCGTCTATGAAGTCGATCGCCTGCGCGACGGCCGCTCCTTCACGACGCGGCGCGTGCTCGCCATCCAGAAGGGCGAGGCGATCTTCGCCATGTCGGCCTCCTTCCAGGTCGATGAGCCCGGCTACGAGCACCAGATGCCGATGCCGGACGTCCCGATGCCCGAGGACTTGCCGGATCGCGAGGAGATGGCGAAGACCGTGCTGCCGCATATGCCGGATGCGGTGCAGGCCTATTACCAGCGCAAGCGGCCGATCGAGATCCGCCCCGTCGAGCTCGAGCGCTACCGCACCGGCGGCAAGATGGAGCCGAAGTTCAACGTCTGGATCCGGGCGATGGAGACCCTGCCCAACGAGCCAGCCCTGCATCGCAGCGTTCTCGCCTACGCCTCGGACCTCATGCTGCTCGATTCCAGCCTCATCGCGCATGGCACGACCGTTTTCGACCAGAAGATCCAGGGCGCGAGCCTCGACCACGCACTCTGGTTCCACCGCCCCTTCCGCGCCGATGAATGGCTGCTCTACGCGCAGGACAGCCCCTCGACCTCGGGCGCGCGCGGCTTCTCGCGCGGCCTCGTCTTCGACCGCGAGGGGCGGCTGGTGGCCTCCGTGGCGCAGGAAGGCCTGATCCGCCCACGGCCGGATCGCGCCTGACGCCTTTTCAGGCAATTGCATAACGAGAAAGCAAATGCCTATCGAATAGGCGCTCCAGATTCGATTTTCGGCTGATCTGTGCCTGATTCCCCCGCCCGGAGGCTGACGCCGGCCCGCGGAGCGCTTTGGCACGTCCCTTGAATTATGCGCTGCGTCGCACTGCGCATCGCAGGGCGGGCGAGGCGCAACGAGTTCGCCGGGGCTGACGACCAGGCGGCGTAAAGGGGAAACCCAGCAGATGAAAATCGTGATGGCGATCATCAAGCCGTTCAAGCTGGAGGAGGTGCGCGACGGGCTCACCGCCATCGGCGTGCACGGCCTGACAGTGACTGAAGTGAAGGGCTATGGCCGGCAGAAGGGTCATACCGAGATCTACCGCGGCGCCGAATACGCCGTGAGCTTCCTGCCCAAGATCAAGATCGAGGTGGCTGTCGCCGACGAGCTCGTCGGCAAGGTGATCGAGGCGATCACCGCCGCCGCCCGTACCGGCCAGATCGGTGACGGCAAGATCTTCGTCTCCTCGATCGAGAAGGCGGTGCGCATCCGCACCGGCGAGACCGACGGCGACGCCCTCTGAGCCCCCGACCCTTCAGGAGTTTCAAGCAATGAATTTCAGGACTTCCCTGCGGGCCGGGCTGACCGGCCTCACGCTCGCCGCGCTCTGCGCCGGCGCGGCCCTGGCCCAGACGGCGGCTCCCGAGGCGCCGGCGGCCGCCGCCGCGGCCGTGCCCAACAAGGGCGACACCGCCTGGATGCTGGTGTCCTCGCTCCTCGTCCTCTTCATGACGCTGCCGGGGCTGGCGCTGTTCTATGGCGGCCTCTCCCGGACCAAGAACATGCTCTCGGTGATGACGCAGATCACGGCGATCGCCGCGATCATGTGCATCGTCTGGGTGATCTACGGCTACAGCCTCGCCTTCACCTCGGGCGGCTCGCTGACGAGCTTCATCGGCTCCTTCTCCAAGGCCTTCCTCGCCGGCGTGACGCCGGATTCCACCTCCGACACCTTCACCAAGGGCGTCGTGATCCCTGAATACGTCTTCATCTGCTTCCAGATGACCTTCGCGATGATCACGCCCGCCCTGATCGTCGGCGGACTGGTCGAGCGCATGAAGTTCTCCGCGATGATCCTCTTCGTCATCCTCTGGGGCACCTTCGTCTACTTCCCGATGGCCCATATGGTCTGGTTCTCGGAGGGTTACCTCTTCACCCTCGGCGCGCTCGACTTCGCCGGCGGCACGGTCGTCCACATCAATGCCGGTATCGCGGCGCTGGTGGGCGCGCTCCTGGTCGGCAAGCGCATCGGCTACGGCAAGGAGCTGATGTCGCCGCACTCGCTGACGATGACCTTCATCGGCACCGCAGTCCTGTGGGTCGGCTGGTTCGGCTTCAATGCCGGCTCCAATCTCGAAGCCACCGGCGGCGCCGCGCTCGCCATGATCAACACCTTCACGGCCACGGCCGGAGCGGGCCTCGGCTGGCTCTTCATCGAGTGGATCGTCAAGGGCAAGCCCTCGCTGCTCGGCATGCTCTCGGGCATCGTCGCCGGCCTCGTCGCCGTCACCCCGGCCGCCGGCCTCATCGGGCCGATGGGCGCGATCGTGCTCGGCGCCGTCGCGGGCATCGTCTGCTTCTTCTTCTGCACCACGGTGAAGAACGCGCTCGGCTATGACGACTCGCTCGATGTCTTCGGCGTCCACGGCGTCGGCGGCATCATCGGCTCGATCGGCACCGGCATCTTCGTCGCCCCGGCACTCGGCGGCGTCGGCGTCGCCGACTACGCCATGGGCGCGCAGGTCTGGAAGCAGTTCGTCGCGGTCGCCGTCGCGGTCGTCTGGTGCGGCGTCGGCTCCTTCATCCTCTACAAGATCGTCGATGTCGTCGTCGGCCTGCGCGTCACGCCCGATCAGGAGCGCGAGGGCCTCGACATCGCCGAGCATGGCGAGCGCGCCTACAACATGTGATCATCGCTCAGCGATTCACGTGAAACCGACCCCGGCGTGAAACCGCCGGGGTTTTTTCATGTCTGTGCACTGCCGCAAGATCGACGTGCTTCAAGGTTAAGCGGGCCTTAACCACAGCTTCCTAACGTGGAGGATATGGCCGGCATGATGCGGCCCAAAGCCCGGAATACGACTCGAAGCCGCATGCGCACCATCCGCCGCTCCCGATCGCTTATGGACCGCCTGCCCGATCCGGTGCGGGAGTTCCTGTCGCGCCGCGCCGCCGAGCTGACCGGGCTGGGGCTGCTCGCGCTGATGGCGGTCGTCGCCCTGGCCCTCGCGAGCTGGTCGGCCAACGATCCGAGCCTCAACAACGCCACCAATGGCGCGGTCCGCAACTGGCTCGGCCGTCCGGGCGCCATGATCGCCGACCTGCTGATGCAGCTCGTCGGGCTCGGCGTCATCGCCCTGCTCTTCCCGCCGATGATCTGGGCGTTGCGGCTGGTCCGCTTCCACCTCTTCGACCGCGGCGCGCTCAAGCTCGGCCTCTGGGTCGTTGGCGTCGCCGCCGCTGCCGCCGTCGCCAGCGCCCTGCCGGCGACGCCGCGCTGGCCGCTGCCGACCGGCATGGGCGGCGTCATCGGCGACGGGCTGCTCTTCGGCACCCGCAACATCGCAGGCATCGCCGGAGGCGCCGTCGCGAGCCTCGTCGGCTTCCTTTATGCCGGCATCGCCATTCTCGCCGTCACCGCCGCCGCCGGCTTCGGCTTCGTCCATGACGAGGATCCGGCCCTCGACGACGAGGCCGATGACGGCCTCTCCGATGGCGAGGAGCGCGGCGACGAGGAGCCCGGCATCGCCGTCATCCTGATCGGCTGGCTCGCCCATGGCGCGATGGCGCTGCGCGCGGCGATCCTGCGCCGCCTGCCCCACCCGCCCG